>CAZBFX010000071.1:1317-6043 GCA_964491325.1 uncultured Candidatus Peribacteria bacterium | reverse complement strand
GACTAACGACCTTCTCTCCCATCATCTGAAATGCAGGTATAAGCGATGCCTTCTCGCCAGGATGCTGATTGAGATAGGCGACGATCATGACCCAGAGAGCTAGACCGATACAGAGGATAAGCATATTGTGACGCAGTCTCGCAAGCATTGTGATAAGCAAAAAACAAAAGATAACGAAGAATTATATCCATCCCCATCGTCGTTGCAAGGACAAATGAAAAAGGTCAATCAGGCAAAACCTGTGACCTCTTCATAACAACAGGAAAGCCCGTTGCTAGATTTAGGAACTCTTCAGCTCCCACATGAGACCTGATCCTCCCCAGAGGATAAGGTATATGATTACTGTAGTCATCGCCTTTTCAGGCGATACTGATTCCACAATCGACCTTAAAGTCGATAAAAAAAAATGAAAATCAACCATGGCACACAATAGTGTGCCAATAGCAAATAGATAAAAGATCACCGCCATGATGGCGGTTGGTACGATCCAAAAATTGAATACTTTCATTTTTATTTTTGCCACATCAGAGCGACAATTAGAGCATAACGATTACAGAAAAAAATCAAGTAGTTATTTGACTTTATCTACTTCATAGTTATATTGTCTATTTACAAGAGATGATCTTGCTTTTATCAGCGATTTGCCTATAGTAGAGCATTCAAAATCTAGAATTTAAAATCCAAAATCATTGTATGTCCGCACTCTCCGATCTTATCCTCTCGCATATCGATATCACCCAGCTCATTGGGAGATATGTGTCGTTGAAGAAATCAGGCAGTAACTACGCTGGTCTTTGTCCTTTTCATAGTGAAAAGTCCCCTTCTTTCCTCGTCTCTCCGACCAAGCAGATCTATAAATGCTTTGGATGTGGAAAAGGTGGGAATGCTATCAGTTTCTATATGGATATCGAACGTCTCGACTATGGTGATGCTATCAGAGGACTCGCTGACACCTATCGTATCGAACTCAAAGACTTCGAATCCAAACGAAAAGACCACCAAGAATTCGCCTCCGACAAAGAGAAACTCAAACGTCTCTCCACCATTACGCAGAAATTCTTCGTCGAGAGTCTCACGCCCTCCTCCCCTGACAAGGGGAGGTCGGGAGGGGTTTGAGATCCCTACTCCTATCTCACCGACCAGAGAGAACTCTCTCCCTCGCTCATCACCGAATATGGTCTCGGTTACGCTCCGACTTCCAGTCAGACCTATATCTCTTGGTGTAATAAGCAATGATTTAGTGTCGAAGATCTCGCACAGGCATGACTCGTGAAGCAGTGACAAGATGGCTATTATGCGTTTTTTCGTGATAGGCTGACGATCCCGATCAGAGATCATATCGGCAATATCATCGCCTTCGGTGCCAGAGCACTCCATGCTGATCAACAACCCAAATATCTCAACAGTAGTGATAGCATCATCTATGATAAGTCGCAAACACTCTACGGCATTGATCATCTCAAGCAATGAGTTAAAGATCATCATGCGATCATCGTCGTCGAGGGATATTTTGATGTCATCGCTCTCAGTAAAGCAGGCTATGATATCGCTGTCGCCACCTGTGGGACATCACTCACTGCCTCACATATCAAGATCCTCCAGAGATATAGCGACCGTATCCATTTCCTCTTCGATGCCGATCCTGCAGGTAAAGAAGCGACTCGGAGATGACTCGCTATCGCCTACGCTCAGTGAGTCTATCCGACCATCATCTCCTTTTGAGTCCTCCCTGATAAGGGCCTTAACTCGAACGAAGAGAGAGGAGGTGCCGAAGGCGGAGGGTTTAAAGATATCGACGAACTCGTCCGTAGCGACCCTCAAGCTACCGAGACGATCAAGACACTCATGGATACAGCACTCGATGGCTTCACGTGGGCATTACAGGATGTTCAAAGCAATTTCGATACCACATCTCCTATCGAGAGACAAAAAGCGATGAATAGACTCTTCGATCTCATCTACGAGCTCAATTCACTCAGTACGCAGGCACTCTTTCTCACGCAGATGGCGAAGCATCGGGGGATGGACATGACCCTCATGAGCAATCAATACAAACAATATAGCAAAAAAGAAAAGAAAGTATTCTGACCGAGAGCGACAGACAAAGCCCAAGAACAAGCAATACAAAAACAAGATATGCTCGACCAAAAATCACATCTCCTCGATGCTCTGATCGACAACGACCGATGACTCAGTCTCGGTATGGATGCTTCACGATTTAATACGCTTAAGGATATACTCTCCCTCATAGGCTACCAACCCACGAGTGATCATGAAGCTATAGCCACATCGCAGCTTCGACGAGAGAGAGAGATCGCTCCTGATGAGACGATCACCGATGCGACTCTCTCCGAGAATAGGAAAGTAAGCATGATGAAGAAGGCTCAAGCCGTCCTCCATACGCATATCCATACCCTCATCAAACAAGCCACGAAATGAACGAGCATCACTCCTGAAGAAAAAAAGAAACTGCTCGATCTGATGAAGAAGGTGGGGTAAAATATTACCATACAATCTCTGTTTTCCCCATCTGCTCCAACAACTCATTAGCACGACGAAAATGTCCACAACCAAACCATCCACGATATGCTGAGAGAGGAGAGGGATGGGGTGCAGTGAGGATATGATGCTTGGTCGTATCAATCAGTGAACTCTTACTCTGAGCGTATGCTCCCCAGAGGAGGAAGATAATTCCTTCTCTCTGTTCACTCAGCGTACGGATAATCGTATCGGTAAATTGTTGCCATCCGATCTGACTATGCGATGCCGCTTCACCTGCTCTCACGGTCAGGATAGCATTGAGAAGCAGTACTCCCTGCGTCGCCCATCTTGTGAGATCTCAGGATTGATTGACATCATAGCCTGGATACTCTTCGGCTAATTCTTTGTACATATTGACGAGTGATGGTGGCTTCATAACTGTCGGTGGCACAGAGAACGAAAGACCCATTGCCTGACCGACACCATGATAAGGATCCTGACCAAGTATGACGACTTTCACATCATCAAAATGAGTCAGATCACATGCTTTGAAAATATTCGCCCCTGCAGGATAGATGACTTTCCCTTGTTTTTTCTCATTAAGGAGAAACTCCTTGATCTGAGCAAAGTATGGTTTATCAAACTCTTCGTGTAAGTGTTCGTACCGAGAGTGATGAATCTGTACTATAGCCATGATTGCATATACTTATAAAAGATATTTATAGCTTCTTTAATAGTTTTCGTTGATCAGTAGAAAGTTTTAAAGGAATTAACAAAAACTCACAATCTTTACATTCAGCATCTGAGTAATATCATGTATAAAATCGGAGTTCCCTAAAAGGAGTCAATTGAATAAAATCATTCAAGATATCCAATGAATTGTAAAAATCATCCAAACTAAATATCGAAGACCTATTATCTATAATAAGCACTGTATTTTCTTTATCAAAATGATTTTTACTTAATTTCTTTTCTATGGTTTCTTTTAGATTCTCAGTAAAAAAGTTTTCTTGCTCTTTTAAACCATACATAAAAATACTTTTTCATCGCTTATAATAGGGATTTATAACAAAATCATTATTTCACAATAATTGATTATATCTTTCTATCTTCTCATTAATCTCTTCATTAATAAACCTTTCGTTAACTTTTTTAAGTTCGTTAAAACTAATTTCCTTATTATGTGTGTTCTTCATAAATCTATCCTGATCGTTATAAATCTTAAATAAATCTTCATTGTCAGCAATAGATGTAATTTCAATGTTAAATATACACTCATTGTTTAATTTAACTTTAAAGTCTCGAGGAAAATCTCTGTCAAGAATATAAACATCTTTTAATTTAGAAAAAAATATAGCCTTGTAGTTAATTATATAATGACGAGCTATAATTTCCTCTCTTACTTTTGAATCAGCAATATCTAAACAAACACGCTCTATAATCGTAGAATCCCATCCCAATCTAAAAATTCTTTTATAATTATGCTTTGTTGATAAATCTTGGAGAGGATAAAAATCACTTCTTTTTATATTCATATAGTTAATAAAAGGTAAATATTCATACATTGATTTTCAATAGACAATGATATATACTATATTACCTATACAAATACAACATTACTTTAATTAGTTTAAATTATCTATGCTCCTCCTCATCGATAAACCATCCGGCATCACGTCCCATGATGCCATCTCTGCAGTCAAGAAACATCTCCGTCAACCACTCCGAGATGCTCTCTCTGACGAAGACAAAGCACAAGGCATCAAACCACCGAAAATAAAGATCGGTCATGCAGGGACGCTCGATCCGATGGCTTCCGGACTCCTCATCGCAGCGACCGATAGCGATACCAAACAGCTCCACACTATCACCGATCATGATAAACGATATGAGACGACGATAGACTTCTCTATCCAGACCGATACACGAGATATGGATTATCGGAAAGAGATTATACAGCTCCCTCTCTCGTGAAGAGAGAATTCGATGCCCATGAAAGACCAGATTGAAAGTAGACTGCAATCGATCATCGGCACCCACGACCTCCCCCTCACACCATTCTCGGCGAAGAAAGTCGACGGCAAGAAGCTCTATGACTACGCCAGAGCATGAAAGCCAATTTTCCTGACTGTCCCTATGACCATTCACGGCTATGAAATCATCGACTATGCATTTCCTCTTCTCTCACTTCGTCTGCATGTCTGATCAGGGACCTATATCAGATCTATCGCTCATCGACTCGGGA
>CAZBFX010000071.1:0-1217 GCA_964491325.1 uncultured Candidatus Peribacteria bacterium | reverse complement strand
ATCTTCTCTATTTCCCTGATCTTCTCTATTCTTTTTTTAGTATTCACTCTTCTATGCAGCTCTCCGCTTACGACTACGCTCTGACCCTTCTCTCTTACAACCCGAAGACCACCTACGATATGCGTACGAGACTCATGAGTAAGTGATATAACCTCGATGATGTAAACTATACGATTGACAAACTCACCGAACAGGACTATCTCAATGACGCAATGTTCTGCCAAGCATATCTCAGATCCGAAGTCATCAACAAAGGTAAAGCTCTCAGAGCGATGATTGCCAAGCTGAGACAAAAAGGTATCGATCAGACACTGATCAAAGACACGATCGCTGATATGGACGAAGAGATCAACGAAAGCACCACCGAGAACCTCCTCAAAGAGATCCGCAAACTCCACAATCTCGGACACGATATCATCACCATCTATACGAAGCTAACTCGTAAATGACACAACTATGACAACATCAAGAAAGCTCTCGAAACATTGAAGAGTTAAGAACTAAGAGTCTACGCATCTTCATTCTCCCTATTCACTCGTAACCCTATTTACTCTATTTTCTGTTACTATATGATAGAAAAAAAACTCAACACACGAATCATCACCACACTCCTGGGAACAGTAGAGATCAAAGCGACTCCCACCGAGCAGTGACGCACTCTCCGACAGAAAGTCACTGACTTCCTCCAGACTGGCTTTAAACAAATGGCCAAAGAACTCGACCCCACCAGAGATACAGGCAATAGCAAGAAAAAAGATGAATAAAAAGCTTTTTGACTCTTTCAATTATGTTAGACAACTTTCAACCACTTTAGACCAACTCTGCTTTCTATGCTGGATATATCATATGGGATCATCCCCCTCATTCATCACGAAGACAAAATATACACCATACTCGTCAAACTCGCTAGTGGCAATCATCGATGACTCCCCAAAGGTCACCCAGAGGCTAACGAAACTCCCGTACAGACAGCTATCCGTGAATTACACGAAGAAACGGGTCTGACGGTGAGCGATGATCAGATCAACACATCGCAGGTCTATACCGAGAGCTATAGCTTCATCCATCCGACGAGAGGCCCGATCGACAAGACTGTGACCTACTCTATCGCTCACATCGCGTATCCTACAGATATATATCTCTGATCACATGAGTGATCCGAGATATTAGAAAAACGCCTCCTCACGCTCGACGAGGCTATTGCGTTAGTCACCTAT
>CAZBFX010000070.1:0-6220 GCA_964491325.1 uncultured Candidatus Peribacteria bacterium | reverse complement strand
GTAGAGCAATGGCCTTTTAAGCCACTGGTCGAGGGTTCGATTCCCTCTCAACCCAAAAAATCCCTCATCATACGATGGGGATTTTTTATCGACAAAAACAAAGAACACTACAAGTTCTGTACACGATCATAGATGCCTTGGATGCTCTGTAGTTTCTGATCGACTTCATCCCATGTCGCACTATCACTAGCCTGCTCAGACAGAGAGAGTGTCAGATCGATATTTTTGAGAGCAACTTTGACCAATGATAGATGAAAGGTATTATTACTCAATGTCAGATCGATAAGTTTCTGATCGAGAGTCGCTTTCATATCGAAAAGCGTCTTCCTGACAGACTCTCTACGCTCCGTATCCGAACCAGCGACAGCATGAGCTATGGTCTGATCTAGCATATCACTCGTCATAGCCGATCATGATACAGTAGCTCAAGTGTCTAGCGATGTTCATGATAGTGCCGTGTCCCATACTTGTTCACTCGATGATGATACAGCAAGTCACGAAGAAACTTCTGCGATCGCATCACTCAATGGTGTTGCTATGAAGTCATCTTCTCATCAACTGAGCATATCACTACCAATCACTCACTCAAGCGTCGACCCTGTCATAAATGAGCTATCCTGATTTTTTTGGATAATGGCGATTATACTATGGAACGATCCTAGAATACTCGTCATTAACGACTTCGTCTCGATAGGGTACTGTACACTCATAAATCGATAAGCAACAATCACGAGAAGTATGGTTGCAATCAGTGAAAGTATCTTCTTCAGCCATGATGGAAGCCAAAGCGATCTTGATACGGGCAATGTGGGAATTGTATTCGAAGCTAAGGGCTTGTCCAATGAGGAAAGTTGCATCGTAGGAAGAGGAGGGGTCGGGGATGCGACATTTTGTTGCTGACCGAGATTAGCAAGCATCGTATCGATATTGATCGTCGCTGGAGCATTACTCACTGTCTCAGGCGACTTAGATGGAGTCGTAGCAGGTGTATCAAAAGGATTCATAGACATGAGAGAAAGAATGAAATATAGCTAATGATAGAAGAAATAAGACAAAAAACAACTTTCTGACTCCCATAAAGCATAAATATCTCGACAAAGTTAGAATAGTATCTTTTGTATAGGTTCTGTGTCGAATATGCATATTACATCGATAAATACTGATAAATCCCCTATTTGGCAAAAAAGTACTGGTAATATTTGACAAATAAGATTATCTGACTATCATTGAGGTATAGAAAACACTATTTTAGCACAGATACTATCGTTATGGATACATTCTCCTCGCTTCATTATGATCAGAAGAAAACAAAAGTACTTGCGATGCTGGAAATCATCGGAGAGCACAATATACAAGCAAAGCAACTTCATAACTTTATCAACACAAGCGAAACAATCTCCGAAGACTTTCTCATCACGATCTATACACTCTATATGACCGTTGCGGAGAATGCTCACAAGGCCATCCAAGCAGACAAAGAAGTAGCATATACAAAATCACTGAAGAAAGTACAATCGCTCATTGATGATGAACAAGCATGAGCAGATAACTATCTCAGCCAAGCAATGTAAGTTTCTTAGACATATTCATTTCTTTTTTCTTTTTTACTCTTTGTATATTATTACCATGGCACCAGACCAATACTTCAAACTAGATTCATTACAAGATTCTACTGCATGATCCCTCACAGCAGACGAAAAGGAGATGATCCGTAGTCTCCAACTTACAGACGACATAAAGAAAGAAACAACTTTAGCACAGGAGGCCGGAAAGGTTACCATTGAAACTAATGAAGGGGAAAAAACAATTAACGACTTTATCAAACAAATTAAAACAGGAATAAGTTCATTAACAGTAGATGTAGAAAGAAAGACTATAAATCGACAGAATATGGATCGAGCACAAAAGAAAACATCAATTAATAATTTTATCACCAAGACACCAATATTTGGGAAAGTGTTAGGTAGATCAAGTGAACTCGTTGCTCTTATACAAATAGTAGTCAAACCGCTATGATGAGCAGATGGCATACCAGGACCAAATACAATGGACGCTCTTATGGCTTACAATCCTAGTAATGACACAAAGACAAATGATATTGTGGATCCGCCTATAGAACGAGCAAATATCCATACCGTCTCTTCGACTAGAATTGAATCAGACGCCAAACAGGTAAACCTTTTATCATCAAAAGAAGCTCTTAGCTCTTCTGATAAAGAAGCTCTCAAACAGGCACAACAAGATGGATATATAACAATGAACACCAACAGAGGCAATAATATTGCCTATCCTACAACAACAAAATATAATGATGATAAAGAAACCATCTTGATAACAAGTAGTAGCAGTAAAGCCGATCTCATACTCGACGCAAGAAAGCTCTATCGCAAAGAAAAAGATGGGTCAATGACTATGGATCGAAAAGCTTTTTGAGAAGAGTTTATTGCCGCAATGACAGAAACAATGAAAACTGAAGCGGGGGAAGAAATAAACAGGCTCAACAATACCTATACTACCATTGAGAGTAAGTTTAAAACCATAGATACAAGTGATATCACACCTGATCAAATAAAAGCGATACTGCTTCATCCAGAAAGAGACGCTCGAAAGAGACGAGAAATAAACAACAACATTGCTACATTAAAAAGTATAATATCATCTATTAGCTCCATAGATAGATCGAGTAAAGACATAGCATCAAGCGACAAAAAAGATACGTTTATGCAGAAAGTAAAATGACTCGAGGCAGAAGTAGCGAATGCTCTCCAAAAGAGACAAAATGTCGTATCATTTCTTACTATATTTACAAAAGATAAAGAAAATCGAGAAAAGTATATACATACATTTGTTAATTATAATCGATCATGATCAAATCATGATGCAATAGTCAATGAAGGCAAAGACCTCCTAGCATCGCTAAATACAAAAGCAATTGAAATAAAAAAACACGACCAAGAGCGATGATGAGCTGAGACAAATTATGGCTACCTCGCTTATCAAGAAGCTATAAAAGTCATGAAAGGTCTCAAAGTTGCAGGAAATGCAGTATTCACAAAACAAACTGGCATCGTTTAAGGACTATTTTCCCATCTATGCAAGCATCTCCTCCATCTCACTCCATCCCAACTCCTCTAACCTCAAATGAGCAAACGACTGAATATCATACAAACACTCACCCTCATGCTTGGCCACAATCTTCGCTGATGCACCGAGGGTTTTTCTCTTAAAAGGAGAAAAACGATCAAGAAAACCTAGTAAACTAGTATAGTCGCAATGAGGGATATCATGCAACAACTTCGGTAAGATGCGAATCACTGCACTCGTCACCTTCGGTGCAGGAGTAAATGCCTTCGCAGGTACCGTGAATGCATACTCCACACGATGTGCATAGTTGAGTAACCATCGGAGATAGGACTTCTTGTGAGCGTCATGGACGATCTTCTCAGCCACTTCTTTTTGGATCAAGAAGACTCCCCCAGCCCGTTGCATAGATGGTCAACCAAAGAATTTCCTCAATATCGGTGATGTAATATAATAGGGGAGGTTGCCTGACACGACAGTCTTGCTATGATTATGACTATAGGATGTCTCATCTCGTTGCAGGATATCTGCATGGATGATGGTAAGAGACGATGCATTATGCATTGTGAATTCTGAATTCTGAATTTTCTCCACCATCTTCTCGTCCATCTCGATCACCGTCAATGCCGGAGTCAGCGAAACTATCTTCTTAGTGAGAGCTCATTTGCCTGGACCTATCTCGATCAGTGACACAGCCTCTGTCTGTTCGATAACAGACTTGATTGTCTGAGCGATACGAGACACGACACCACCATCAGTGAGAAAATTTTGACCAAGATACGAACCCATAAGACCACAATAAAGCATAAAGCCAATCTTCCAAATCACCAAAGTTCTAAAATACCAAGTTTCTAAACATCTTGCATCTACTATAGCAATTCACTATATTTAATACAATATGAATTGTGCATTGTGAATTTTGAATTCGTAACTCTCTCCCATGTATACATTCTTCCAATCACCCATCTGGAAAGATATCAAGACGCTCGTCTATGGCGATCAGAGCTTCAGCATCACACTCTTTGATCAAGAATATCGAGGCATTACCAAAGAGAAAAAAATCTGACCTCTCTCCACATCATGGTTCCAAGTATTGGGAGTAGAACTCCCTAGCAACAATATCGACCGAGTGCGTGAAGAAGTAGCAAAAGTGTATCACGACTATCACACATCATGGAGAAATATATTCATGCAATGGTGAATAACCAACGAAATTATTAGATTTTATAATGTCGCACATAGATCGCCATCATTCGCTCCTGGCATGCAACAGACGAGACAACGCATCGAGAGATGGTTACAGGAAGAAACGGGCCTTGTACCGTCATTTAGAGAAAACATGCCACTAGCAAATATTATCATCGATATATCCAAAGATGATACCGCTCTTCTCAAAGAGATGAATTCGTGATGCAAAGATCGTGTCCGCAAGGCGATACATCACGATATCACATTTCGCAGTGCCGATCCATCAGAATACGATCACTTCTATGACGAATGGTCAAAAATAGTTAATCTGAAGAATTTTCACAATATATCGAGAACCACTTTCCACAGACTCATGGCATATCTCAAAGCAAACAACTGCGGCGATATTTTTGTTGCATACAAAGATAATGATATGCTGGGTGGCAGTATTGCCGTCTATGATGACACATCGATCACCTATCTCTATGGATTCTCCAATCGCAATCCACAATATCGCAATATCGGCGTCCATCATTTTTTGAAGTTCAAGATGTTTACTCGAGGCAGAGAAAGATGACTCCACTACTGCGATCTCTTTGGATGAGCACCTACTGGTTATGACAATCATCCCCTGATGAGTGTCAGCAAATTCAAAGAATCGCTCGGCGGGACAAAAATAGAGCGATACGGCAACTATGACATCATCCTCAATCCTCGACTCTACGGAGCATTCAAGACATATCACAATATAAGAAAGTAATATGTCAATTACTTACTTAAGAGAATAAATCAAAAAGTCAAAAATCTTGTCACAAAATAGCCACTGAATCGTAGTATGAGGTAGAAGTAATAGTATTGCAATATACTACCTTATCATATATCATATTCCATATGTCTTTATCTCGCTATTTCAGCACACAACAGATACCCACACTATCTGCACACGCACGTATGCGTGTCTATGGCGATTTTTTGCAAAAAAGAGATAGACAATCAACATCAAGACGATCTCATGTTATAAAAAGTAAAAAGATATGGCAAACAAGCATGGTTATACTCTCTGGTATGATACTTTTGGTATCATCATTTCTATGGAAAACAGAAACCCCATCCTCAACAATAGCGAATAATATAGGGCAAATCACACAACAAAAAAACACTAGTATACTCAGTCGTGGAAGGAATATACACAGCGAGACTATCCAGTTATATGATGAAATTAATGTCGGTAATGGCTGACTCATCACGATACGTATGAGTAATGGATTTGATGTTAATGTCCCTGGACCAGCAAATTTCACTATCGTACCATCAGTAGAAAGCACTGATCTTGGTAGTTATACTATTCAATTTGCCACTTCAGAGAGTTATGTTGCTATCGATTCTATCACAGAGAAAAATAGCACCAAAGATGGTCATACAGTATCTGTCAAAATGGGTGATGTACTCTTCCAACCACAAAGAAAAGACAATACAGACAATGTCTCGTTTACTATAGACAACAAAACATCATCATCAAAAATAACAAATAAGTGAGATTCTGAAATACTTGTCACAGCCACAGATACCAGCAAGAATAACTTATTAAACAATAGCGAGACAGCAGTCATCGCATCGGCACAAGTGACAGAAATCATCACAAATGGCACAGGCACAGATATCGCTATAGTAACATCGACTCCTCTCACGTCATGAGATGAAACTATCCTCCTTGCTTCATGAAAAAATGACAATAAAGAAAACAGTACAAGTATCAAAGCATCGGCTGTGAAGATACCTACTAACACAAGAACTATCAGTGCCAATGGTAAAATTATCTTACGAGAAGATGAAGTAAACTCACTGAAAAGTAATTTGGAGAAATCATTTGTCAAACGTGACATAGAAAACATCGCATACTACCATCTCATAGGCAATAAAGCATGAGGCACTATCGTACGCTGAAATCTCC
>CAZBFX010000069.1:0-6438 GCA_964491325.1 uncultured Candidatus Peribacteria bacterium | reverse complement strand
GGTATAGCTCGATCTCGAGTCTCAAATCGAGGATTTTCGTCGAAGTAGCGGAGAAGAGCGAGTAGGAAGTGAAGGTAAATACTCATCTCTGAAGAAATATTGACTTTCTTTCACTTTCTCTTGATTTCTGTGTCTTTTTATATATAAAGAATATAGTCGTTTACGGCTACCAGGGTGTCTTCAAAGGGGCCGTTTAGACGGCCCCTGCGACACTTTAACAATAAATACTGACGACCAGGTTTTTCCCTGAGTCGCTCTTTTTTTTATGTGAAAAAATAATCATTAAAAGTCTTTCCCCTTTCTATTGACTCTGTAGGGAGAAGTATGTATATATTTATAAAACATTGCCCTGTGGGATGGGGAGAAGATGTAGGGAGGGGAACGAAAAGCGTTTTGCTCTAGTTTCCCTCCTCTACATTGATTCCTCATTATATAATATAGGCGGCCCGATTTGGGTCGTCAATTTTTTTATATCGAAAAATCCCTCACACCACCACTCTGACCGCATGGTAGCGAGAGAGGGTAGACGAGGAAAGATAGTTTTTATTTCTTATTGTATAACTTTTTCATTGCCTTTATTAGTATATTCTATTTGTTCTAATAGATCCTGGAAAAGCTCATAATTACTTTCATACTGTAATCAAATTTCCTTTGCATACTTCTCTACTCTATCTTTTGTTGCCTTATCTTTTCAAAATATTATAGGAAATAATTCGAATAACTGATCAACATAATTAATACGAGCTTCTGTATAATCTTGCTCAATGAAATCATCTTTAGATTTAGAATATAAATATCTACTACATATAAAACGAATTGAGTTATAGTATATAACTTCTGACTTTCCAACTTTTCTTCTTTCGATCTTTTCTCAAGATTCTTGAGGATCGTAAAACTCTATTAATACTTTAGGAGATAAAACAAAATAATGAATTCTAGCCATGAAGTGCTTTCATCAGAGATATGTATTTCTTGAAGGAGTTACTTCGAGAACACAACGATCAGATGTAATAAAGTTTCTTTCTCAATCAGAGATATATATTCTGATCTTTTTAGCGAATAACGCTCTTACTAATTTTTCTATATAGTTTTCATCACTTATAAACCTTATATGATCTACATTATTCATTATGAAACCTTCTTCCATAAAGTCATTTTGTACATTAGTTAGTTCTTCTCTAAAATACTTTGATCTCACTAGAGATATTATAACAAAAGCACACAAATCATAAATATCTTTATCTGCTAAGGTCCTATAATATAAAATATCATTCACAAGCTTATCATAAAGTATTGCAAATCTATTTTCATATCCGTTAAAAAACCTTTCCAATAATTGTGAGACAAAACCTGCTTTTCATGTTTCTAAAGAATAAAAATAACTACCACTACATATACTTTCAGTACTTTGCGATTTCATTACTTTCTTATATTTTTGATCAAATGTTTCAACTTTTCAATCGAAATTTGCGAATAACTTCAAATAAAATTGTGCTACATAATGTTGATTTCATACTCGTGGGATATATTTTAACTTTTCTACGGACTCTTTTGTAGTATTATATTCTTTAATCTCTTCGGGCGTGAGGATAAAACTAATTTTATTGTCTAATAAAAAAACACTTACATCATCATAAGAGCTCCTCACAAACTTCTGAAATATCTCTTTCTCCTCTTCTGTCATGTTTCAAAAAATACATAAATATTATTACCTACCTCTCACTACTCACTCAACATAAACACCATCATATCGATACGAAATGAAGTATATCCATCCGCTGATCATTCTGCAAGAGAGGATACGGTTTTCCGAAAACAAAAAAAATTCCTCTCTCGAGAAATCTAATTAATAATGGGGCGTTAGAAACTTTGGTATGTGTTTTTGATGATTCCTTTCTTAGAGCGACACTTTTCGATCTTTTGTTTTTGGCTCATGGAGACGATTTCGGAGAATCTTGACCACTATCTGGATCTTTTGGATCATCGCCTCATGGGGAAAAAGGAGTCGGATCATATCCATCAAAAAAGCTATCAATATATTCTTGCGGTAATTTTAGCTCTATTTGTATTTTATAAGGAGTTGCTGGCAGGACAGCACCTCTTTTTCATGGTAATCATTTGTTTGACTCTACTGTCTTGGAATAGATCACAATTCTTTTCACTACATATTGCAATAAATTTCTTATAGACTGTGAAGAGCTGAGCAACTCCTTACCTGTACTGATCTTCTCATGTATTACCTTCAAAGCACGGAAGTATGACTCTGTATCAATTGTATACTGAAGCTTCTTGGCAATAGTAATAAGCTTCTCTTCTATAGAAGATACCTTGTCTTCTAGTTCTTCTCTATACTCTTTATAGGCTTCCTGAGTAAGATGGTCATCCGATTCAGTATAAAAAGCATGTTCTAGCTTTTCTTCCTGTTGCTTAACTTTATCTCTCTCTTGCTTTAGCTCAGCTTCTTTTTTCAAAAGAGATGCTTGGGTTTCTCAAAGCAGTGTCATCTCTTCTACAATTCTTTTGAGAGATTTTGGATTCTTTAATAACTGCACAATATGAAAGACTACCAATTTATCTAAATCTTTTCTATTCAACGGCTGACATGTACACCTCTTCTCAACTTTATTTCTATCGCTTCTTTTGCCATAACATTGATATATCTCTTCTCAACCACCACTACTCGGTTTTCATTGCCATGTACACATCTCAACTTTTGATCTATGTTTGTAGCAAAAATCACAACGGAGAAGTCCACTAAGTAGGTACTGTGTATTATCTATAGACTTTGTTTTTCTTCATCTATTAAGCTTCTGTTGAGCCTTATCAAAAATCTCTGGGACAACAATAACAGGAAATCATGCGGGAGAAAGTTTCCAGTCACTTTTGGGAAGCACTTCAGACTTTCCTGTTTTTTCGTTTACCTTAGTCTTGTTATAATAATAACGTCCAGCATAACGATCATCTTGCAGAATTCCTCTGATAGTTTTATCAGTTCGATTAAACTTTCACGTAGAACGAGATTCAAGCTTAACTGCCTTTTTTGCTTTCTTTTCTGTAGCTACTAATCACTTCTTCAAAGCAGAATAACTAGGGATAGGTATAGCTTCTTGCATTAGATCATCACATATCTTTTTAATTGAACAATCTTCAAGAGCAAATTTATGAAATATGTCTTTAATGGTCATTGCCTCTTTCCTGACAATCAATGGTTTATTTGCAGAATCTTTCTCATATCCATAGAACTCAGATTGAATCTCCCCTGCGATCTTCATCTGCTCTTTTCACGCACTTGATCTTTCCATAAAGTTTTCACGCTCTAACTCAGCAAATACTCATAAGATACCAATAACTGCTCTACCAAAAGGCGTCTTGGCATCAAAATTCTCCGTAGACGATGCTATACTAACACCATACTGTTCTAGTTCTGTTATTATATCATAGAGTACCTTTACCCTTCTCGCTAATCTATCTAGCTTATATACCAATACCACATCGAATGGAGGCTCTTTTCAGAGGATCGATGCCGTTTCTAAATCTTGCAACATCTTCTTCCCCTGTTGCCTTGTATTGAACTCTTTCCTTCCACTCACTCCAGTTTCATCACTTTCGTTATAGGAATAGCTATCCCCTGCAAAGATATAATCATCGGTATTATATTTTAATCGATTCTCAACCTTAGCCTTCTGTACTTCTATTCAGTATTGATCAACCTGTTCATGAGAACTGACACGAAAATATATGGCAACCTTTAATTTCTTTTTTTGTTCTTTCTTATCTGCTGTATCTAATGTCATAAGTGATTTGAGTAATCATTAAAAATGATAACAAACTGTAACTTTATAGAGAGTTTTTGTCAATCCTTTTTTTCAATAAAAAATTGTTTTCTTCTATAGAATCCATCAGGTTATTTTTTGTCGAATTTATCATCCCAAAGTGATACGGAGGAAAGAATACCAGAAACACTTCATGATGACCGTTAAATACACCGAGACAATGATATATGGCGGGTTTTCTCGATGTTGCAGAACTGAATATATGATTCACTGCGAAAGAATTCTTCGCTGAGCTTGCTACCCTCTTTCAATCTAAAGGATATAAGGTCGAGATCAGGGCCGACTAGTTATATAAAAGTTCCTTGTGATCGGTATAGCTATAATGTTCTATGGCATAATTGAATACTTGGTCTTTCAAGATATCCACATCAGATTCTTGGTAACTAGCTGGCAAAGACTCATATAAATACGAATAGATATTAGTTTGAACTATGGACTTCATCGTAGTATTTTCAAACCGATTGACAGATCATTCTACAATCTCTTTGATTTTACCTAATAGTTCTTGGGCAACAAGTTTGATTTTCTTTTCATCCTCTTTAGAAAGTTCTGCTTTTGCTTGTACGATAATATCAAATAAGGCTAATGATTCTTCATCTAATCACATTTGTACGGATCTTTGTTCTTCTTGATCTAATTCTTTACAATACTGCATAAGTTCCTCAAATGTTTCTTGTATTGTTTTTGATCCTAGATTATATTCAGTGATCAGTTTATTGAGCTTTTCTATTAAATAAAACCTTTTTGGATTTACCGTAATCATTGTCGCCAGCTTTTCTTCCAAAGACTTGGTAATCTGATTGATGATAGTATGCTGTTTGTTTTCCATAAACTGTGCTTTGAGTGCATCATAGTTTATTTTACTCAAATCAGTTATTTTATAATTTTCATTGATTGAGTACTCTTCGACAGAAATAGATCTATTCAATAAGTCTTCAAGATCATTTTTTATCTGGCTGATATCTACTTGATCTCCTTGTGCATTTCTAATCACTAGTATAATCAATTTGATAATCTTTATCTTTGTCACAATATCATCTGCAATAGGTTGTGGAAGCAAGGCATTGTAATATCCTATAGTCGTATTACATAATTTCAAAAATTCTTTACATGATTCTGTATCACTTACCACTATCTCTGCGATTCTTGTCAATTCATCTCCCATATTTTGTACTCATGAAAGAGCAAAAAGATTCAGTTTGTGGGTGTCTGAGTATTTCTGTACGAGAGCGATTCATGATTCTAAATCTCCCTGTAATGATGCTTTGTCTTTGATCGTATTCTCTACATCTTTCATCTCAGGAGTGCTACCATAGATAGCAAGAGCCTTTCTCAGATTCAAAAATACGTTGACGTAATCTACGATCAGTCCATTAGTTTTGTTTCCATAGACTCTATTGGTCCTTGCGATAGTTTGCATAAGATTGTGTCCATTGAGTGGTCTATACAGATACAACGTTGTACAAGATTTAACATCAAATCCCGTAAGCCACATGCTACATACAAACATCAATTTGAGTGGGCTTTTATTATCTTTGAATTGTTTTTCTAATGCTGGCATCTCTCCGTCCATCTGTTCCATTCTTCTTCTCAGTACAGAAAAATCTCATCCTGCATCTCCAAATTTGATCTCATCAGCTTGTTTGTCTCATAAACTCATCATCACTCCCATATCCAATTCATCAATAATCTTCAATTGACGATCAATATCACTACGTTGCATATGGAGAAAGACAGGATTTTTGGTCAGATCATTTCTTTTTGCTAACAGTTCAGTCCTTGTCTTTTCAAATCATGCTTTTACTTTCCAATAGAGTTTGACTGTAATATACTTCGTCAATCCTACAACCATAGCTTTCCCATCACTACCTTCTCATCTTCCGAGATAATGACGTACGATATCATCAGCTATGATATCCAAGACATCTTCTCTACTCAATAACGCATACGCAGTCGTAAACTGTTGATTCAATTTCTCTTCTTCCTCTTCGCTCAGATCGGCTTGTATCTGTTCCAATTCTTTGGCAAGATCAGGGTTTTCTGTAATAACTTTTGGTGTCCTGTTTTCATAATAGATAGGCACTGTCGCTCCATCTTCGATACTTTCAGTAAAATTATAGACTGATACATAATCTCCAAATAACTCTTTGGTCTTTTCGACTTCATCACTGATCAATGGTGTCCCTGTAAATCCTAGATAGTTTGCGTTTGGTAGTGCGTTTCTCATATACATGGCAAGTTCTCCATACTGAGATCTATGAGCTTCATCAGTGATCACAATAATATCATCTCTCGTATTGATAGCTTTCATATCACTATCAAATTTATGAATCAATGTGAAAATATACTGTTTATCTTGTCTGAGAGCTACTCACAATGCAGCTATGCTTTCTGCTCTCGCTCACTTATCATTGGTCAATCCACATGCTGCGAATCCTTTACTAATCTGATTATCTAATTCTGTCCTATCCGTCACGACCACAAAGGTAAAATTACCTGTTACCATACTTGCTATCTTTTGGCAAAACATCATCATACTATATGATTTTCCACTTCCTTGTGTATGCCAAAATACTCACAACTTCCCGTCGATCTCTCATCTCTT
>CAZBFX010000068.1:0-6567 GCA_964491325.1 uncultured Candidatus Peribacteria bacterium | reverse complement strand
ACCATACCGATAGATTGCAAGAATGCGAGAGGAAATGTCATATATCTCATATAGATCTGGAGCTGCTTGTTACCTTGATCACCCATCTCTTGAAGTTCTTCGAAGTGCGGAATCACGACAGTCAACAACTGGACGATAATCGACGCATTGATAAATGGTGTCAAACCGACAGCGATGAGCGAAAACTGATCAAGCGACCCTCCGAAAAGCATCACGAAATAACCAAGACCTTCAGTAGCAGACTGTGTCTGTGCCATGAGCACATCGACATTCGCAAAAGGGACAGGTATCATCACTAACAATCTATATAGTGCAAGAAGTCAGAGAGTGATAAGTATTTTTTTTCTTAGTCATGTATTCGACCAGAGAGTAGTAATATACGAGATGATTCAACGCATTGGATAACGCTCAAAAGGGTAAAAAAGAAAAACACAATACCATATACAACAGTACAGGATATTGTGTCTACTATAATCATTGACAAAGCGTTTGCAAGTCTATAGAGAGCAATATTATTGTACTGATCCGCCTGCTGTCTCGATTGCCGTCTTCGCTGTTTGCGAACAAACGACACCTTGAATATGAAGAGCTTTCGTCAATGCACCATTACCCAGTATCTTCACGGTATGGAGTCTCTTGCCAAAACCAAGTTCAAAAAGTGTCTCAAGTGACACAGTACTTCCGTTTTCTATTTCTGTATTATTTTCCAGATCGTTAAGATTTATCGCAACCGTATGATTGATGAGTTTGAAATGTCTCTTAAATCATCTACGCTTTGGCAATCTCATATGAAGAGGTGTTTGTCCTCATTCAAATCATGGTTTCTGACTAAATCATGTTCTCGAAGTTTGACCTTTGAGACCCTTAGTAGAATAATTACCTTTACCACTACCATTTCATCTTCCTATTTGGATACCTTTGGTTTTGTATGATGCAGGTCTAGAGAGTTGATGTAACATGATGAAATACTATGATTGATAAAATGGACAATAATGAGGAATTTATTTTGCTTTTTTTGTTGCTGTCTTTGCAGGAGTTTTTGCTTCTGCTTTTGGAGCTGCTGTCTTCTTTGGTGTAGCCTTAGCAGGTGCTTTAGTTGCAGGAGTTTTTGCTTCTGCTTTTGGAGCTGCTGTCTTCTTTGGTGTAGCTTGTTCGAGATTAATAGTCGCTTTTGCTCCCGTTGACACAACATCATCTGTCGCTACCTCCAACACTGGTACTTCCGCTTGCACAGGAGCTACTGACTGTGATGGTCTCGAAGAATGCGATGGAGCATCCTGTCTTTTGTCATGTCTTTTCTCTCTATCTCATCTTGGTTTTCTGTCTTCTACCTTCTCGACGACAAGTTCTTTGACTGCTTGGATAGTGTCAGGATTGACTTTATATGCCAAGAGAGCTTCGATTGTTGCGATAGCATTGTTGAGTGAGTTATTGGATCCAATGATCTTCGACAAGATATTAGCAAATCCCGCCAATTCGAGAACGGTTCTGACTGATGATCATGCTTTTAAACCAGTACCTGTGGTAGCAGGACGAAGCATTACCATACATGACTTATATTTTTGCGTGATCATATACGGTACAGATCATGATTTAGTCACAGGAACAGCAGTGACATTCTTATATGCATCATGCGTAGCTTTGGATACTGCGATAGAAACATCATTACCCTTCCCGACACCGAGACCGATATGTCCTGCTCTATCTCATACCAATACTGTCGCTCTAAATCTCATTCTTCTTCCGCCAGTAGTAACCTTCGTTACTTTCCTGACTTCCAAGAGAGACTCTTCAAATCACTGCAATTTTTCTTTAGCCATAGAGGGAGAAAACAAAAGTATAAAATTAGATACGCAATCATCATTCTCTTGCACCTCCACAGAGAGATTTTACTCTTCCGTGATAGAGAAAACCATTCCTATCAAACACACAATGATCAATCTTTTGTGCAAGTGACTTTTCTGCAAGGAGTTTGCCAACAGCAAAAGCCTTCTCTGACTTAGTTCATGATGACAATCCTATATCAGAAGCAGCGACAAGAACATTACCTTTCATATCGATAATCTGAGCACGGATATGCTTGGACGATCTATCGACAATACATCTATAGTCAGGAAAATGTGCTTTTATAGAAGTATTTGTTCTTCTCTTTCTCTGTGTGTATTGATGAAGTGACAATTGCAAGGACATGAGAATACTTATACACGTGAATAAAGAATAATAGATTATTTTTTAGCAGATTTACCAGCCTTCAATTTAATAACTTCTCCAAGATATCTGATACCCTTTCCTTTATATGGTTCTGGTTCCTTGAGTGCTCTCAAATTTGCCGCTACCTGACCGATAAGCTGTTTATCGTGACTAGCGAGATGTATGAGTGCATTACCTTTAGGATCTTTCTCTACTTTTGCTGTTATTCATGCTGGGACCGTAAAGTTTACTGGATGAGAGAATCAGAGCTTCATAGCAATAGTACTTGTTCATTGCATATTTGCATCAAATCACACACCCAATACTTGCAATGTCTTAGCATATCATTCGTGCACACCATGGATCTTGTGAGCTACAATAGCTCTCGTTGTTCATCGCAATTTCCAGTCATCAACGACAGGACACGCAAACGAAAGAGCATTATTCTCCAAACTGATAGATACCTGCGAAGGGACAGTATGCGTGTGAGAACCTTTAGGGCCCGTTATCGAAATAACAGATCCATCGACAGTCACGGTCACTCACTGCGGTATAGTAATGGGATTTTTTCCTACCTTAGACATAATGTATACTATAAGACTAAAACAACTTTCCAATGTACTACATTACTAGTATATTTCAGCGATAAGCTCACCTCAGACTTTCAACTTCTTTGCTACATGGGTAGGTAGCAGTCCTTTGCTGGTAGAGATGATACCAATACCAAGTCATCATGCAACCGGCTTCAGATCTTTATAGCTCACATACCGACGTCTCGAAGGCTTAGAGTAAAGACGAATAACGGGGATATCTTGTGCAGGATTGACAACATCATGGAGAACAAGCGAAAGAAATCTCTTTTGTGGAGTTTCCTCGACAATACGATAGTCTCTGACAAATTTGTATTTTTTGAGCAATGAGACCATAGCTTCCAAAAATTGCGAATGGATGACGCCATCAACGGTATTCTTTCTCGCTAAATACGCATTTTTTATTCTCATAAGAAGATCTTGTGCAGGTGCGATAACACTCATAATGAGTAATAATAATAACTAAAGAATTTTTCAATTACTAACATTCTAAACTGATACATGCTAGATTACCAGCTTGCTTTCTTGACTCACATCAAGAGACCAGCTCTCGCATAATTTCTAAAACATACTCTACAAATACCAAACTCTCTGATATATCATGCAGCTCTTCCACAGAGACGGCATCTATTATATAACTTGGTGAGATGTTTAGGCTTTTTTGCAGTTCATGCTTTGAAGGCCATATAGCGATCCATTAGTAACTTCTGTTTGACTTTGAGAGATGTCTTTGCCATGAAGAGAAAAAGAATAGAGAGTATAAAACCTATGCATTAAATACAAATCACATTTCTTGGAGCATATACTTGGTATGAGCTTTATCATTTGTAGTAGTAGCTATTGTTATCTGCAATCATGTAGGAACAGTAATCGTATCAGGATGTAATTCAGGAAAGAGTGCGTACGATTGTAGACCAAAAGAATAATTACCTGCATGATCAAATGATTTATTAGATAGTCATGCGAAATCTCTTACTCTCGGAAGAACAATACTCATCACTTTCTCGAGAAAATAATGCGCTTTCTTACCTCTCAATGTCACTCTTAACATGATAGGCATACCCGCTCTTAATTTAAAGTTTGATATATTCTTCTTGGACATTACCATAGATGGCTTTTGACCAGTAATGAGCGTCAGATTCTTTTCAAACTCAGAGAAATCTTTCATTCACTTTCTCGTATGCAGAGAACCCGTACCGATAGCAACAACAACTTTGTCGATAGCAGGTGCTTGGTGGATATTTTTAAGTGCAAGTTTATCCATCAACTTCTTTTGGAGTGTCTTTTTTATATCTGCGTATTGCATGAGAAAGAAATTGTAAATTATAAATTATGTATATATACTGACAATGTGCTATTATTTTTCCAAAACACGCTTCGTTTTGACAATCATTCTCTTCCTCTTACCGTCAGTAGTAGTCGTGATGGATATTTTTGATGCTTGACTCGTCTCTGTATCATAATACATGACAGTAGAAAGAGGAACTGGCTTTTTCTTCTCTACATATCATTTACCTTTGACAGCACGTTTGACAACATTGACACCGGCAACGATAACCATGTCATCGAGAACTTGCTCAATCATGGCGATAGTGCCTTTATATTTTCCTGAGATAACCCTAACAGTATCTCCTTTCTTGATTTTTTTCATGATACGATAACAGTGAAACTAAAGCAAAACTAACATATAATTATATAACTTCTTCTGCGATATTGGTAATTGATTTAAATTTTACTCTGAGCTCTTTCGCCACTGGACCAGCAACTCTTTTACCTTTGGGCTTAATTTCACCTTTTGCATCGATATCGAGTATCACTACAGCATTATCACCGAATCTAACATAGGTTCCGTCAGGACGTCTAATTTCTTTTCTTGTTCTTACAATCACCGCCTTACACACCTGTCATACTTTGAGTGACGAAGCTGGCGTTGCTTTCTGGATAGATACATTGACAATATCACCAAGCAATGCTTGTTTCTTATTTGATCAAGGTATACCAACTACTTTCGCAACAGTAGCTCCTGTATTATCAGTTACATTAATAATAGATTCTCTCAACAACATAATGAAAAGTGTTCGATAGAATAAAAGATATAATTACGAAACCTTACTAACAAATATTCGCTTCTTAAGCTTACTGAGAGGTCTAGATTGTCTAATCGTCACACGATCACCCACCTGACAATCACTATCAGTCGCAATGTGAGCGTAACATTTCTTGTACTTCACATATCTCTTTTTGTAGATAGGATGCATAGTAACAACTGGGATAGATATCGTCAATGTATTTTGCATATTGGTACTGACGACATTACCGACCATCTCTTTGATTTTTTTATTTCATAGTACTGCCATAGGTGTTTGTTATCTTATGAGATAAAAGTGTATTTACTCTCGCTATATTCTTTCTCATTGTACGAATATCAGAAGTATTCTTGAGAGATCATGAAGCATTCTTCATCTTTGCAGTAAACAAAGACTTCTGTATATCTTTTTTGATAGTCACAAGCTCTTTGACTGACTTTTGCAAGAGATCTTGCAGAAAGGATAAACGACTCATAGGACAATAACACAGAAATGGTAAAATGTTGTTTATGAAACACGATAGCAAGAATATAAATCTTCCATACTATAATGCATATCTATCTAATATCACCCTTACTAATAACTATAGTTTTGATAGGAAGTTTTTTACCAGCACCGATAAGAGCTTTCTTAGAGGTCTCTGGATCAAGTCAGGTAAGCTCAAACATTACTCTTCATCTTTTAATCCTAGCAACATACTTATCAACATCTCCTTTCCCTTTTCCCATCGGCATCTCCAATCACTTCTTCGTCATCGGCACATCAGGAAACATTCTGATCCATAGCTTACCAAACTTTCTCGTATACCTGACGATAACTTTTCTGGCAGATTCTATTTGTCTATTTGTGAGGAAAGCACTTTCTATAGCTTTCAATCCATATTCACCAAACGACACAACAGATCATCTCGTAGCAAGACCAGAAATGTGTTTAACGTGTTGTTTTCTATGTTTTCGTCTCTTGGGTGTAAGCAACATTGTTGCGATAAATGAAGGAATAAATGATACTATAAATAACCATGCTATGCTTTTCTACACTCTATTCAGCATCAGATTTTGCACCGTTACCATCAACTAAATCAACGATATCTCTCATAAGCGATTGTTTTGATTTTTTTGTATATATTTCTCCTTTTGCAATCCATACTTTGATACCGATAATACCATATTTTGTACTTGCTGTCGTATAATGATAATCAATATCAGCCCTCAATGTCTGTAGCGGAACTCTTCATTGATTAAATGTCTCTCTTCTTGCAATATCTACACCTCCCAATCTTCATCACATCTTGACCTTAACTCCTCACGCACCTCTTTCCATAACCTGTGCAACGATTTGTTTAGCAACTTTCCTAAAGGGCATTCTTCACTCTATCTGCGATGCAGCGAATTCAGACATAATCTTAGCCGACAATTCAGGCACCTTCACCGCCTTGATAGATACAGTGAATTTCTTACCAAACTTCTTCAGCAATTTATCTTCGAATTCCTTGATCTTGATACCATCTTTACCCATAATCAATCCAACCTTAGAAGCAAATAAGATGACTTCACCTTCTTTTGCAGTCTTCCTAATAATAGCCTTGCTAATACCAGCTCTTGGATAGAATGCATCGATGAATTCTCTCATCTTGATATCTTCTATGACAAAGTCAGCATTTTGCTTTTTATCTTTGGCATGCCATTCAGAAAACCATGACT
>CAZBFX010000067.1:0-6880 GCA_964491325.1 uncultured Candidatus Peribacteria bacterium | reverse complement strand
TTCATCCCGACATAGTCTATCCTTCCGAGATAGAAGAGTAAGACGATCAGCTGTCCCATCGTCATATAGAGCCATGATGGTCATCCTGTCGTCGCGAAAACGCGGACAGATTTGTCCGTAAGGAGTTTTTCAGGAGTAGATTTACCTGGTCTATAACGATAGGCGAATCATCCTGTCATATTGGTATCAAATCGATTTTTCAATATCGCAGGACAGTCAAACCACCAGAGAGGAAAGCAAAAGACAATCTCGTTGGCTCGAGTGATCTTCTCTTGTATCTGTGCTCTGTATGGGTCAGGCAGAGGTTTTCTTCTGTCATCTAATAGAAGATAATCTTGTTTCCATGTACTCTCATAAAGATCCATAAGGAAGACCGTGTGTCACTGGGATTCTTTCTCGGTCTGATAGAGACGAGCGATCTCGTGACTGGTGCTATGGGCAGATTGTGGATGTGCGACGACGATGAGGATATTCATACACAAAGAAAACGAAACAATAAAACAGTAAGGAAGTAATGATACATACATCCTTAAACAATAGCAAGATATGTATTATTTTACTCTCCAGGTAGACTAGCTGTATTGAGAAAATCAGCCCAGGGCTTCACCGTACGACAATCATCCAGGATACGATCGTAGAAATCGTCAGCCAAGACTTCCTCATCTGTATAATGACGATAAATGAGATGCTGTTTGCGTCTCACGAGATCGGCATGAGGCACATCCGCAGCGAATCCACGAGGCATGCTACGAGAGACATCCCCTTCTACTTGTCAGAACTTTTTTACAAATTTCTTGTCTGACACGAGACGGATGTACTCATCGCCATGCTGTGTCAGGTGTGTCCTGAGTCTACGAAGATCATCAGGTCTCGGTCGGTAGACGCCACAAGCAAAGAACGATCATCATGGCTGGATATGGACATAGTAGCCTGCAGCAGTATCTTTTTTCCCTCTCGGAGAGATGACGAAGCCGAAGTTTTCTTTGTAGAGCAGGTCTCATTCTTTGAGACGTCTGGCGTCACGATAGATACGGAACATACAATCTTTCGCATCGACGAATGCTCACGACAGATCTTTGACACGCAGGCTATGGATCAGCTTCGTACACATATCTTTGAGAGAGACCATGATCTCCTCATAGAGAGGTTTGATGGATGCGAAGTATTTCCTTGTATTGTGTTCTTTGATCGCCAGGAGGAACTGGAGTGTAGCTGGGTGAAGCATCGGAAATTATGAATTGTAAATTGTACATTACTGTAGAATACTTTCTACGGCAGAGAAGATAATAGAAAGCACAATAGCAACAGAAACTTCAACTACTATAGACAATATGCCGATGCCAAACACCATCCATCATGAATGTTTTTTTCATCAATTCTCTAGATAGATATCGATCATATAGTGCTGGTATTTACGCATAGCGACATTTATCAGTATCCGACATACGATACCAATCAAAGGACCAGGAATACCATCTACAATGCGATCTGGCAGTAGAAGTAAAAAACTGGACAACAAAAGAGTAGAGACAATAGCAATTATAATTGTCTTCTGAGCATATTCTTTCTGACCAAGTATGGCGAAGTTTCTACTCATTAGATACATTCCTGTCAATGGACCTGTCAACAAAGTAGCAACACTTACTTGTCACATAGTGTAAATTTTTTTCTCTTTCTTCTCTGAGCTAGATCATTCTATTATCTCCATGAGAGTATTTTGGTATGATATAAAAGTCTATTATACATTGTGTAATTGACGACGACGGATAGAGAGGAAAAGAGCGAAACCGAAATTCAATATGATCCGTAAGACATTATTGGAAAGAGTGATAAATGAGTACTCTGCTGTGGCAAATATCATGACACAAAACTTAATACCACTCATAAAATACATACTCGTCGTCTCTGTCCGAGGATCATATCGTGATTTGCGTATCGATGGGACCAGAGAAAGAGTATCAGTAATATTAATAAGGAATATCGGTCGAAATCGACCATCAGTCAGAAAATACAAGACGAAAGCAAGCAATGCCAATGCTCCTACGATATAATCACTCACAGTAATATATTTCTTCGAACCATGAAATAATCCATAGAGTGTTGTAAAAAGACATATAACAGCAACCCGAAGATTTGCTCGAGCTCACGCTCATGCTCCACCATCCCACTTTCCAATAAAAAGTATCAACGATCAGAATCATCGAAGAAACCACGAAAAAACATGAGGTTTGGTTTTTCATGCAAACATATCCCTAATGTAAGGGATATACGATACCATACCTATAATGACAGCAATAGCTCACAAGAGAGATTTATAGTCTATATCCATAAGAGAAAACACAAAAAATAAGAGAGAATCTATCAACAATAGTGTATAGATATTCTCTCTACGAAAACAAGATAAACAGTAAGAAACTATCCATAAATCTCCTTCTCATACGCTTCTTTACTCAACACGACACCAGGATAGTCTGTACTATAGGGAGTGATAAGTGTCTGGCTGATGACCGGACAGGTACGAAGATACAAACTCCTTCAGAGTCTTCTTGCCATCCTCTGCTGATGTCTCACATCGTGATGTAGACGAGGAAGAGGAAACTTCATCTTGCGATAGAGTTCCAGTTCTTGTTTGATAATACGAAATGGCCTCTTGGTCTCTGGACAGATGACTACACTATCGACAATGTTATCGCTAACTGTTAGAGGATTTGTATCTATGTCAGTTCCTAGAATCGTAATCGCATTCTCAGGGATATTGACCGCTACGATTTCATCATCTCGAGCATATCATCTGGATAAACCTTGCTCTTTGGTCAGAGGATACCACTGCATGGCATCAGATTTATTATAGGGATGGCTGCTTGTCCATGTAGGGAAATACTCTCACCACTCTCCTTGTGCTATCATCTGATCGATAATCTTTGCTACAGTCTGCTCATATTCTTCTTTCGTATATTGTGTATTGAGGATACAGTATTGTTTATCTTTCAGTCCTACACAACCAAAACAATCCGTACAGCGATGACACATCTCGCTATATCGGACATCGCTCGATCGTCGACAAAAAGTAGAAAAACATACTTTCCGACCGAAATCGGGTGTCACTCATTCATAACATCGTCACTTCGGACAGGAGATAGTTATGTCCATAGAATCCTTAGCATTCGCCGAGAGAAAAAAATATCTACAGTTCTTGCTATTTTTCATATCAAAACAACAATGCATCTCAGCACAATCAAAGAGATTATTACCACTGCAACCATCAGCATTAACAAAGTTAGCATATAATTTGACCTGCTTGTCGAGGAAAGATTGCCATTCGGCAAGGAAAGAATCCCTCTCTGTCAGTAGTCTCTGAAATAATGACTCTTTGTAAGCAATAAACTCTTCTTTCGATACCTTTTTATTGAAGATATGATAATTTGTATTTCTCAGACCCACACAGCCAATACAATCACTACATCATTTACAATCTCGTGCAAACAAAACATTCGTACATTCACTACTATTGGAGACATACGCACAATTATACAGTTTATAGGAGTCATTACATTCGATACAGTAGTTGGAATAATAGGAAGTAGCACAATCAATCATAAATTTACAATCACACGAATCGACACAAAAATAGCAATTCTCACTATTGATAACTTCTACAGACATATAACAATCTTTCCCATAGGAAAAGTCATAGGTATATTCACAGTTCGTACTTCCGACACCGTTGTCATTCATAAGTGCAATCTTAGGTACTCTTTTTCTCAGCGTATGAAGTTGCGAAAAAAATGATGACATTGGATCTCGATCCTGAGCATAGTCTCTCGCATCTCGTGTATCTCATCGTCGTACTTTCGTGTCATAGACAGGCTCTCCAAGCTTTGGATTAATATTAGTAATGATAGACTTTCCTGTGAGGGCACAACTAGATTTATAGAAATTCCTTTCATTACGTTGCATCAGTCTCCTCGCTTGACGTTCTTCAGGACAAAGAGTGGGGTTCGGGATATGAAACTTCTTCTCATCAAAGCTTGGCGATATCGTATCGAGAAACTCTCTATCTTTCTGAAACACGGCAAACTTCTGACCCGAGACAGAGCATGTTTTCCATTCAACAATCGGATCATCATGAAATTGACTGAGGTGTTCATAGAGTTCGGGAAACATAAGAGAAGTAGTGAATGATAAATTATTGATTAACTCTCTCTATTCCTTTCTTCTTGCAAACACAAGCGTAAATCAATAGTATAAGAATAATTTCCACTTTTACTAGAAAAAAGACTCATGCTCCTCCTCAACCAGACGGAAAACGCCATCATCACCTATCTATCGCAACACAATACTGCTCGTGTCAGTCAAATCAAAGATTTTTTGGATACGAAAAAGATAGTCATCGGCCAAGCACAGCTCTACAATATCATCCACAAACTCTATACCAACCAATGCCTCACCAAGCATGGTCCTCTCCTCTCGCTCAATACGAAACGAATCCATGAACGAGAAAGTATGATCCATCAGTTTCATCAGCATGATGATATATCGCATATCGATCGAAAAAATCTTCGTCAAAAAACATTCTACGCTCAATCAGTCTATGAACTCGATCCGATCTGGAACGATAGCTTTCATAGACTTATCACATTACAACAAGCATCGAAAGTATACTTCTACAATAGTCATCCTTACTTCAGTCTCTCATCACCAGATCTCGAAGGAGACTTTATGCAAACATTAGCAGCGAGGACACAGGTCCATTTCCTCACGAGAGACGAATATCCTGCGGATCAGATAGGTGCTCAGCTCTATCATGATCGTAGCGGCATCGATGTGACAAAGTCAAACAACCACAATTTTCCTCGTGATGGCTATATGCTCAATATCATCGGTGACTATATGATCGAATGTATTTCCCCAAAAGAATTAGCTGACGCATACGACGTCATCTTTCAGCAACACGACCTCACACCAGATGAGCTGAGACAGAGATGTAGATCACTATTTATAGCCGACTATCAGTGTAAGCTCATCATCAGACAGCATGCTGGCGAAGCGAAGAGACTCTCTCGTCTGATAGAGAAATGTATAAAGAAGTAAGTCATAGTAAAGAAGTTGGAAAATGGTTTGCGTCATCCTGAGTGAAGTGGAATGTAATGGAACGAAGTCGAAGGATCTCATTACTATATTTTGAGATATCCTGCGAAGCAAGGCAGATGTTTCGTCCTAAAGGATTTCCTTCGGTCACTCCGCTATCGCTTCGCTCAACATGACGCCAAAGTATAGTGTCTTATTTCTCAACTACTTCAATATTACAATCCCTTCAACACCTCCTTCGCATAGTCATAGCCAATCTTGATAACCTTTTCTACTTTCACAAAAGGTGACTGACTTACTGTGACAAGTTTCGGTGGCTCGAGGAAAATAGCACACTGCCTAGCTTGGCTAGCGACATCACGATTGATAAGTATTTCCAATGCCTTAGTCGCTATCTCTTTGGTAGTGCGAAGCTTTTTCGTCGGCAGAGGATTGACATGACAGCCGATCATGGGCAACGAGTCTGACTCTCTTGAGATAGGGAGATTGTCACAGAGTCCACCATCGACCAGCTGACGTCAGTCATAGACTACGGGCTTGAATATACCTGGCACGGCACAGGATGCAGTGATGAGTTTGCGTATATCACCTGTATCATAGTAGAGTGGCTCTCCTGTCCTGATATCACAGACACAGACTCTCAGCGGGAGAGGAAGCTCAGACAGATCTCTATAGGGGATATATTTCGTGATGACTTTCTCGATAATCGACATACTAAACAGTCCATGAGACGAAAAAGCAGGTTTGAGAAAATTGAACAGCGAGTGCTCGGTAAATAGCTCCTCGATCTCATCAGGCGATTTCCCTGCTGCGATACACAATCCGATCAAAGCTCCGCAACTTGTCCCGCTCACACGAGAGATCCTATAGCCAGATTCGACCAATGCTCTATACATACCGATATGAGCAAGTCCTCTGACTCCCCCACCCGAGAGGACAAGATGATAGAATTGATGCATAGAAGAGGTTAGGATAAATATTTTGTGTTAGACATTTTCTTTCACAAAAAGAGCAAGCTGCTGACCGAGAGTCTCATTCATATTCGCATCAAGATGAACACCATCAACCGATGATGCAGTCACTATGACCGATGTATTCAGGAGGGGGAGATTATGAGACGATGCATACTGTCTATAATATTCTGTGAGATTGATCGATTTCTCTGTCGCTCATCTAAAGATATCGTTGAAGACAGGATAAGAGTATTCCTCTTCGACACGATGAGGACAGACGAGAAGAAGTCTCGGCATATCGAGCTTAAAGAATATCGACCATCGCTGCATCCTCTCTCTATAGCTATCGAGAGCCTGTGCGAAGGTGTCGTATGTTAGGTTCGATCATGCATTGCAATCATTCGTCCCGAGATAAATGATCACTGCATCCAATGGAAGATGACTTGCAAAAATTGGTCCAAATTGCTCATAGCCATTTCTATAGGGAAAGAAAGTGTTTTCTCCTGCCAACATTCTCCCTCTCAGTCATTCTTCGATGATATCATAGTCTGATCCGAGGATATCTTGTGCGACACCAGTAAATCTGGTCTTCGCATCATATCTCGGTCATCCTGGCTTCCATCCATGCACCAGTGAGTCACCATAGACGAGTATTCTTTTTGCCGAAGGGTTTGTTTGCATGAGAGATCAGAGAATTTAAAATCCAACATTCAAAATCTAAAATTCAAAATTTCCCTAAGATTTTACCACCGTCCCAAAACTCATATCATCACCGACAAGCTTGTCGATCTCCTCGATCTTGCACACGAACATAGTCAGATTATTATCTTTGGCCATAG
>CAZBFX010000066.1:0-7000 GCA_964491325.1 uncultured Candidatus Peribacteria bacterium | reverse complement strand
GATCCGCACTGTCTGGATGTCTGATGTCTCACGACCAATGAAGCAGATGCTATCATAGACAAAGACAAAGCCCATGCAGGGAAGTGTCAGAGAGTCATCCATGGCGAGCAAAATGCTCTCTACTTCGCTGCCAAGAGAGGTATCTCGACCGAGTGATCGACTTGCTATGTCACCAAGATCCCCTGTATCCACTGTGCCAGAGCTCTCATCCAGGCAGGCATCGTCGAAGTCAAGTATATCGAAGAATCCAGATCTAGCTCCGAGAGTTATGAACTATTAAAGAAGCATGGGCTGGTGGAGTAAAAGATTTCGATAAAGAACGCCACCAAATAAGATGATTCTCTTATTATCTATCTCTTTCTGCATTCATACCCATCACACTCGCCGATCATAAAGTATCTTAATTATATTATGATTTCTTTCTCCTCATGCCAAACCAATAAAGCATATTCATTATCTTATCTCCTATAATAGCAAAAGCCGAAGGGTTAATATCTCTAGGATGCATAGGACTTATCACTCTTCAGTCTATATTCCGATTACCTTTCGCTCCATTTGCTAAAGAATTAGTATATGCATTAGCTAGGTAAGCTTCAATAATCTCTTTGGGATCACGTCCCGGGAATTGATCAAAAACTGGATCTTTATCTCATAGTATCATAAGACTCAAAATTGCATATGACAAATATCAGTAATCGCTTATTGCAAAGATTGCTACTTTGGATTGGGTATTCGAATTCGTTGGTGGAAAACTCAAACATCTAATCGAATCATCCATTTCTTGGAAACTATGTCCTCATTCGGTTACTTCTGATCGAGGGAGAAATAAGTTTCCTCGTCTTCATTCTTTTTTCTTCTCTATATATCGTGGTTTCCCATTAAAAAATATTCATGATTTATGTTCATCAGATTTAGAATACTTAACTAACAATCTATCAAATATATCATCTCACTTTTGGAACAAACTCATAACAATAATATTGAATATATCATCCTTTTGTTCTGGTGTAATATTAGCAAAGTCTTTGCATGATGATAATATGTTATCTGAGAGTTTCTTTACAAAATCCAACTCATCAAAATCTTTGCTTTTTTTTCATTCGAGCAATCCACTCAAACGTGATATTCAATACTTATCATAAATCCCCTTTTTTGCATACGTCATATCCAATATAATGCTAGCAAGTTCAGATCACTTAGCAAGACGTTCATACCTCACGGGAGTAAAAATAATTCTATCAGCAGATAAATGTAACCGAGATAAATCTATTATAGAAGAATAACGTTCTTTAACCGCCTCTAAAAGTAACTTTTCTATATGATTTGTAGGATGAGGATATTCTAAAGAATCCCTAGCTGTATCTTCTGGCACAATAACTCTTTTACCTTCAATATCTCTCACATTACAAGCAATATCTCTAGTAACATCATTATTATCTTGGTTTATAACATTCCCGAGAATCCATAACAATGAATGACAAGTAACTTCTGAATAGAATCAGCTAGCTTCTACACTCCTGTGCTTTCCTAGAGAGTTCTTGCCAGCAAGTATTGCTTCAATCTCAACAGTGGTTCCAGATACTGTAGGTAAGTAAGAGGTAATCTTTTGGGTTTCTTCATATGATAATGAGCATAAGAAATCATATAGCTTTTTATTTGCTAAGAAATCTGCATCAATATTCTCAGAAGGGATATTAACCTCAGGAGAGCCTAATCTATTTTCTAGTTCATATTTTAACTCTTTATATGTTTTATCTCTAAAAGACTTTAAAACATCATCAGGTAAATCTCAAAAGTATTGACTTAAAAGTGCATGCTTCGACTCTGTATGATCATCTTTATGAGGTACATTCATGATAATTTATGCTACTATATACAATAAAAATATACTTTGAAACTTCTTACAATTAATATAGCTAGAAGTAGAATAGCAATTGAATTATAACGGTTTTTACAAAAGATACAAATAAATCGCCACTTTCTTCATCACTTTCTCTTTTCTTCTTCATCACTTGCATCTTGCTCTTACTTTCTCTATAGTGAGAGCATTATCTACCTCTCCTTTTCGACCACTTTCGACTACTTTCAACGACCTTTAACCATCTCCTTACTTCCATGTCCATCCACAAAGTCAAAACATTCACGACGCTCTGACTGACCGGCTATGAAGTAAGTATCGAAGTCGATAGTAACAAATCCCTCCCTACCATCGAGATCATCGGTCTCCCTGATGCTGCGATCAAAGAAGCCAAAGAACGTATCAGAGCGACATTTCGTCACACGGGGATCCAACTCCCACCACGCAAGATCATCTTAAACCTCTCACCCTCGGATGTCCGCAAAGAGTGAACTCGCTTCGATCTGCCGATGGCGGTCGCACTGCTTCTCCTCTGTCATGAAGGCGATATCCGCATCACGGATGAGATTAGTAATGGATTATTTTTCGGAGAACTCGGTCTGGATGGGATAGTGAAGAGGATAGACGGACTCCTGCCCTCCGTCCTGGATGCTGTCAGACAGTGATATCATACCTTCTTCGTCCCAGCGGACAACAGCTATGAACTCGAGTATATCGCCAATATCACCGTCTATCCCGTCGCACATTTCTCAGAGATCGTCGATCATATTGTCAGACAAAAAAGCATCCCGACCCTGACCGTGGGCAAGTCCCTTGATGAACTCTATACACTCCAGTGAGAGTCAGAGATAGACTTTGCTCATATCAAAGGCCACATCATCGCTAAGAGAGCGATGGCTATCGCCGCAGCCTGACTCCACAATCTCCTCCTCATCGGCTCACCTGGATCGGGGAAGACCATGCTTGCCAAAGCCCTGCAGAGCATCATCCCGCCACTCGGTTTCGAGGAAGTACTGGAAGTCAGTCAGATCTATTCGCTTGTCGGGAAGCTATCGAAGGAACAACCGCTCATCATCCGCAGACCATTTCGTCAGGTGCATCATACCGCCAGTAGGATCTCGATCATCGGCGGAGGCAGGACATTGACACCGGGAGAAGTGAGTCTGGCACACAAAGGCATCCTCTTCTTCGATGAACTCCCCGAGTTCCCGAGAGAGACTCTCGAAGTCCTCAGACAGCCGATCGAAGACAAGATCATCAATATCTCTCGTGTCTCCGGTACTGTCCAGTACCCAGCAAATTTTATGTTTGTCGCCACGATGAATCCTAGCCCCTGCGGCTACTACAACGATCCCGAACACCCCTGTACTTGCAGTCTCAACGAGATCAAACGCTACCAAGGCAAAGTTTCCTGACCACTCCTGGATCGTATCGATATGATACTCGAGATCCCGAGAGAAAACATCGACAAGATCCTCGATCATACGCAGGGTGAAAACTCTGCCAGCATCCGTGAGAAGGTCATGAAAGCCCGATATCGCCAACAGGAGAGATTTGCTGGGACGGGTATCGTCGCCAATGCCCATATGCAGTCGAAGCATATCGACCAGTACATCCATCTGGATGATGCAAGCAAAGACTTCCTGACCAAAGCGGTGAAATCGCTTGGGCTCTCGCCGAGAGTCGTCCATAGGACACTCAAGCTAGCTCGTACTATCGCCGATATGGATGATAGCGATGCTATCACGATGAACCATATCGCTGAGTCACTCCAATATCGTAATAAGACGATGTTTGTGGAGGGATAGGTGACATATCGCTCTTTCATGACTTAGTATTGATTTTTAAGAGAAAGTCAGTATAATATGATATATTTTATATATGTCACTATAATGTCACCAACAGGATCTCTCGTAAGTGCTAAAGCTATAGCAGCATTTCAAGATATATATGTCGAATGCGTGACAGCATGAACAAAAGAGGTGCCGACATTTCAAAAAATGGTCAATGCTATTCTAGATTGTCTACAATCTAAGTCTCGTTGAGTTGCACATCCTATAGTGGGTATCCTATGCGACGAAAAAACAAAAGTGGCGGCAAAGTTTTTTGTAGACCTTTTTCAGTGAGAGTGAAAAAGCATTGTTGATGGTTTAGAGCCAAACACAAAAAGAAAATTGAAGAAAATTGCACAAGGTATCCAGAATGCCCTAGCTACGAAGAGCCCCGAAGAAATTTTCAAAGAACAGATAGTAATACTTTTGCACAAGCTATCAACTATGGAATTCCGTAACGATGAAATTACATACACAATGTTTCGTCTTACCGATACGAGTCCTCTAGCAACTACATTAACGATACAAAAGATATTTACTTCGATCGAGGCGGAAAATTACGATATAAATGACTTTACTTTAGGAAATAGCACAAAATACAAAGATATAGCTAGCGACAATCGAGAAACATTAAAGTTATCCATTCTGTTGAATGCCGTAGCAGAAGCAGAGTGACCGATATATACACAGAGAAACAAAAGAAGGGTTATAGGTAATGGAAGTACAAGCAAATGATCCATACAAGACGATCTTATTTTTGATGCGAATTATCGAAAGCAAGAATCGATCTCTGAAAAGGACTTCCTCCTTATCATTTACGCTTTATGCAAGAGAGCATGAATCGAAGTATCAGCAGAGACAAGTATCGTTAGGGCATAACACTCCCATGGGGTCATGTTTGTAGAGGGATAGGTGACATTTGCATTTTCTATGATATTATATTGACTTTGGGAGACGAAATCACTAGAATGGAGTGAGAGGTTTTTAGATGATTTGTAAAACATATGGAACAGCAAACAGCAATAGGCATAATACTAAAGAAAACGAAGAAGTCTGGAGATGGATGATATGACTTCTCTGACGCTATCAAAGAACTATTGGATGGAAGACAAAAACCAATAGGTAAATATGACCCACAGAACGAAGCGATCCTTCTTTCATTTTACCAAACATTCAGATGATATAATATACAACCATGATTGGCGGGATATATCACAGCACAACAATTGTTTCCCAATATTGATACATGAAGTGTATGATTCAATATGTTAGTAGCAACAGTTCAAACACTTGCAAAAGATCTCGAGAGCTATGAAAAGTAGAAACTACAACCAAACCATTGTCAAAAGAAAAAAACTATTGATGAGACAAAGATTAAAAAGAAAATAGAATCAGTATAAATCATATCATTTATATCATTTCTTCTATCTATTATAGATATGAATAATCTTGGATCAAATTTAAAATCATTCTCCTATGATAACCCTATAATACCTAAAACGATAGGCATAATTATTAATAGTTTCACAAATGATGATGCCCTAGACTCAACTGTAAGAGAACTTGTGTCATTACTCCTACAAGATCAAATTACAGATTGAGATACTAATGCCAACCATAAGAAAGTCTTCTTAAGTCAGTCGAGAATAGAAATTATAACAGTCTTTCTGGATCAGCTTGGTCGCGTAGTAGAGTCGAGAGATAGAAATGTCATATGATGAAACCATGGCAATAAGTTAGAAAAAGGGAATCGCTTATCTCACATACTAGGTACAGCAATAGGAGAAGTAGGTCCTATAGAAGTAAAGTTAAGATCTGTATTGTCTACTCTAAGAAGCAGTTTAGTGGGAGATCTTACTCCGACAAATAAAAAATGACAACTTAACTGAAGAGAGAGTGATCCAGTTGATGAGTGAAAAAAAGTCTATGAAGAACCACCAAAAGATCCTCCAGTAATAGAAAAAGAACTTACTCCTAGAAATCAACTCAAAAAAGAGATAGTTGTCTTTCTAACAAAACTTTCCGATATAGAATTTACTAACGAAGAAGATAAACAAGATCCATATTATATCTTTAAGCAGAATAAAGATAATGGAATACAGACAATTACAGCATGGTTGCCATTAATAAACGATCATACTTATGAAGGTCTGCAATATGCTAAATATTATAGAGAAGATAGCTGAGGACGAAAAGTACTATCATCCTTCAAAGAATTACTCCAGAATATATATCAGAGAGAAAAAGAACTACATAATGTATTTTGAGAATGAAAAAGTACATCTTGGGGAAAGATCTTTGACGAAGACTTTGAAAACAAAGATAGTATTAATCATAGTAAATTCCTTTTATTGGTAAAATGCCTCTGTAAGTTTGTATGATGGACATATAAACAAGCGGATATCGGGCTATAAATTATACTTTATGAATTGATACATACCTTCTCTAGAAATTACACCACCACATTACAGATCTTCCCTGGCACATAGATGATCTTCTTGATCTCGCCAGTTAGATAGGATACTAGCTTCGCATCAGCATGTATGAGAGCCATCACCTCATCCTGCGACGCAGTCGGAGCGACCGTGATCGTCCCTCTCACTTTGCCATTCACCTGGACAGCCATCGTCACCTCCTCGTCGACCAGGAGAGCGGGATCATAGGCAGGCCAATGCCCTGACTGATAGATCATCTCGCCATGACCGAGCTTCTCTCGGAGTTCTTCTGCCAGATGCGGTGCAAACGGAGCGATCAGCAGGACATAAGGCTCAAAGAGCTCCTTCGGACACGATCCAGCGAAGCCACCCTGCTCGACAGGGAGATCGACGATCTCGTCCAGATGATTCGCATAGATCATCAGCTGGGAAACAGCCGTATTGAAACCGAAATTATCAATATCCTCCCCGACCTTCTTGATCGTCTTGTGGAGCAGCGAGAGCGTTTTTTTGTATTGCGGGGTAGTGGTGATGTCGGTCATAGTAAGGAGGTTATAAAGTTAGTAAAGTTTGGAATGGAGAATACAGATTACGAATTGCGTCATCCCGAGCTTGTCGAGGGATCTCAATGAGATGTTTCGCCCTAAAGGATTTCCTTAGGTCACTCCGCTATCGCTACGCTCAATATGACGTTATTTTACTTTATAGTTTCACTTTCGCTGTCAGTTGAGCATATCTTCTGTCAAACCTCACATCCGGATGGAACTGTGGCAGAGGTAGTCACATTTGTGTATAAAAATCATATTCTAACTGTGTAATACGATAGGGTTTGCCTGTCTGGCGACAGAGATAGACAAACTTTGTCACCATATCGT
>CAZBFX010000065.1:0-7075 GCA_964491325.1 uncultured Candidatus Peribacteria bacterium | reverse complement strand
TGATAGCATCTGCTTCATTGGTCGTGAGACATCAGACATCCAGACAGTGCGGATCGCCTGCGACGGAGCCATTATAGCCACTGGCGATGACTCTGCCATCTTTGACGAGTATCGCACCATGTCTTCCCTCTTTGCACGTCCCTCTCATACTGAAGAGGAGGGTGATTGCTTTGAAGACGCTATCCATCGAGGAGATTCTCGTATTATTCTCGAGACAGTCTGCTCTCATGTGTTGGAGGAATGCGATGATTTGGTCGTCCATAGATACAGTTGGAAAGTTTGTAAAGTTCTTAAAGTGTATAAGGTTGAAAGTTCTTAGTTGTTAGATCCTAGGAACTAGCATCTACGAACTAGGAACTCGTTTACTCTTTCCTTTTCCTCGTCTTAGGACTATCGACTTCTTCGACAGCAGCTTCGTCAGCCATATAGTCTTCGACGAGGTCTTTCCAGTATTTCCTTTCGTATTTGTCACCATAGGGCATGATAGCTCGGTAGAGAGGGAGACCGATCAGAGGAGTGAGTAGCGTCACCAGCAAGACGGCTAATATCTGAAATGAAAGTGAAAACGATCTATAATTGCTATCTTTCACGACCCAGATGATCACACAGATCCAGAGAGCAATGGCAATCCAGATGTGGATGCCCGCAGGGATGAGTGAGGTGAGGGATGTGACAGTGTCAGAAGGGAGAGCAGATCAGGTCATGGTAGTAAGAGGATAGGGTAAATAGAGAGGATATGGTGTAAAGTTGTCGAAAATGATTGATGGTAGTTAAATAGTTGTATTATACTATAGCGAAAGAGAATAGTTTTTGCAATGAGTTTTGTTTTCAGATGATTTACTTGTATGAGATACCTCAAGAGTACTTCCTTTGGGTGAGATCCTTCAACTTCATTCCGCTACGCTCCTTTCTCTTCGTTCGAGTTAAGGCAGGATGACGCAAATGGAAAATTATGACAAAGACTTTTTCAGTGACAGGATATGTGGATAGTTTTTGTCTAGGTAACGGAGGATATAGGCTATTTTCGATGGATTTTCATAGGGAGACTGGATGGTGATAGCATAGGTTTCATCATCACGTTTGTCGATCGTCGTCGAGTCCATATGGACATTGAGCTCTTGGAAGACGGTGAGGAGCGAGATGAGACTTGCTCCGTCTGATGGGATGCGTATCCAGAGTGTCAGATTGTATGGTTGTGTGTTTCCGATAGTGTGGATGATTATTTTATTGACTGCGTCTTTGCCGATGCTTGATCGATATGCTTTGATAAGTTTGTCATAGGACACGGTGCTGAGTGCTTTACACTGCAGTGTGTGGATCTTGATACCATCTCTCCCTGTCTTGGCGATGATCTTATCTCATGGCTGCGGATGACAGACGGGGCAGAGCTCATAGGGTACCGAAGGTTGATCATCGATGATGATCGTCGTGACCGCTCCTCAGAGTGAGGGCGGAGTTGTTTGTGTGACTGCTCATGCCACCGTCTCACTTTGTCCTTTGCCATGATCGCTGGAGGGTATTTTGTCGCTTTTAGCTTTCTCACTTTGGTCATTTCTCGGCGTGATATGATAGACTTCTTTGATGAGTTGTGTGGCACTCACTGCTTTGTTTGCGATCTGGAGGAGGAGGCCTTCTCGTCAGGCTCCGAAGTGTTTTCTCATCTGATCTTTGTCACTGGTGACGAGAGGGAGCTCATACTTGGTGAGCTTGGCGTTGAGGATGGCTATCGCTTGTGTCAGATAGATATCTTTTTCTTGTTGTTTGAGATGTCTCTGGAGTTTCGACTTCGCTGTCGGAGTGTGGAGGTAGTCGGTTCGGTATTTTGTCGCTGTGTATCTGTTTTTATATGCATTGATCGTGACCACATCGCCGGTGGAGAGGATATGACCGATGGGTTTGATGATGCCATTGACGAGAGCGTTATTGAATTTCAGTCCCATATCGGTATGGACACGAAATGCGAAGTCGAGGACGGTACTTCATTTGGACATCTCGATGACATGTCATTTGGGTGTGTAGACGAAAATATTATTGTCGAGAAGCTCTATAGCAAGTGTATTGGTAAAGTGCTCATGACGATATTCGTGATCAGACTTTTCTGTCGTATCATAGGCAGTGACGCTATCATGGATTTTTTGGAGCCAGTTGGATTGTTGTTCGGTGAGTGACTTTTTGCCTGTTTCATCGCCTTTGTAGATATGATGAGCAGCGACACCGTATTCGGCGATATCATTCATCGGCTTGGTCCTGATCTGTATCTCGACAGGGAAAGGGAAAAGTCCGAGGATGGTCGTATGGAGACTTTGATAATTGTTAAACTTCGGAACGGCGATATAATCCTTGATCTTATTGATCAGTGGATTGAAGTGACTATGGATCACGCCGAGAGCGTTATAACAATCTGGTACGGTATCAGCGATCACCCTAAACGCAATCACATCCAATACTTTCGAAAAATCGAGCGTCTGGTATTTCTTGATGAGTTTTTCATAGATCCTGTAGGGGCTTTTGACCCTGCCATTGATATTATAGTGTTGCATGCCAGCATCTTTGAGTAGTTTGCCGATACGCATGATTCATTTGCTGATGTATTTGTCTGCGTTGGTGTAGTTTTTTTTCAAATAATGAATGACCTGACGATATTCGTCGGGGTGGAGTATCTTGAAGACGCCATTCTCCAGATAGATTTGGAATTGATAGAGTCAGAGCTTCTTGCAGAGCGGGACATAGATCTTCATCGTCTCCATCGCTATCCTGATCCTCTTTTCTTCTTTGGGATGAAAACGCAGTGTCTGGATATTGTGCATACGATCTGCGAGCTTGATGAATATCACTCTGAGATCTTGTGCCATAGCGAGAAAAGTCTTCTTCAGTGTCTCGATCTGTCTATCTTCTCACTGATATCTGACTTTTGATACTTTGACGAGTCACTCACAGAGTGTCGCCACCTCCTGCCCAAACTCTTTCTGGATATCATCATAGGTGATAGGTGTATCTTCGATCACATCATGGAGGATGCATGCTTGGATCGTCTGTATATCGGGTTTGATCGTCAGGAGAAATTGTGTTGCTCTGAGGGGATGGGTGATATAGTCTTCACCTGATAGTCTTTTTTGTTCTTTGTGTGCATCAGCAGCATAGATATATGCTTTCTGAATCTTGCGGATATCATCATGATCAAGGTATCTCGATGCTTTGTGGATAATATCGTCCATGATCATCACTTCATCATCATGCAGATCTTTCTCATCATACTCGAGAAAGTCTTCCATGGTTTCTAGTTCGTAGAGATGTTCGTTGAGGGACATAGAGACAGTTAAGAATTAAAAGGGAAGAGTTAAGACTCATAGAGAGGATGCCAGTATCTTGAATTTTTAACTTTTCATTCTTAACTCTTTTGTAGATACCAGACTCTCCATCACTTCTCGACTGCGACGACAGTGACACTACCGATGGTCTCGCAATAGGCGATATGACTTTTCGCTCACTTATTTGTCGGTGCGACACATCGCATCTGTCCTCCTGGAGCGAGATGTTCATATCCTTGACGGAAAAATTCTCGTACAGTCTTCTTACCTGCCGCAAAAGGAGGATTCGTGATGATGAGATCATACTTCTTATCCTGAAAATAGTCGTCCGTCAGGATGTCAGACAGTATAGTTTTTATATTTTTATATTTCTCTGTATTGTGCTGTGTACAGGCGACAGCGAGTGTCGAGATATCGCAGGCATCGATATGCGGTATGGTGGTTATTTTTCTCTGTTCACAATATGCCATGATCCACAAAGGGATAATGCCTGACCCGCAACCGAGATCGAGGATAGATGTTGGATGTTGGATTTTGAATGTTGCATCATCAATCTTGTCGAGGAGGAATTGTGTTCATTTATCGATATCGCCATTGTTGAATAATCCACGATAGCCATCTCGCTGGATCACGAGGCCACGACAGCGAGTCGTGAGTGGCATATACCATGCTTCATTGATTGGTTTTTCCGATTGCTGGAAATAATGTATTGTCTCTTTGGGGGTGATAGTGTTCTCCATGAGGATGATTGGACAAATAAAGTGTTGAAGCGTCGGACTCTTTTCACTATAGTCGAAATGATAGTATTTTACAAGCTCAAGTATTGGCGATATGTCTTTTTTGCAGATTATTCTTCTGATCTCATCATTGGTGCTCATCTATATGATCGCTAATGCATGGTATTATAGAAAACTCCGTTTTTTTCATTCATTACTCTTTGTTGGGTGATCGACGGCTATCATTATATTGACTTTCAATCCTGGCCTGTTGACCGGTCTCGCTCAGTTGACTGGTGTGGCGAGAGGTGCAGATTTTCTCGTCTATACATCTATCATCGCTTTGGGGTTTGTCTTCTTCTCATTGCTCCAGCATCTCCTCAAGCAACAACAAGATATGACGAGGATTTGTACTGCTCATGCTCTCCGTGAGTATGGATATGATGCTTCGAAGATTATTCATTCGTCTCTATCGTCAGATTATAAAGCTTCGTATTGTTTTCTCATCAGAGCATATAATGAATCGTCAGTCCTCTGATCGGTGATCGATGAGATCATCCATGCATGATTTTCGACGATAGTGATCTGTAATGATGGATCTCGTGATACGACTGCACAGCTTATCGATCAGAAGATAGCCGAGTATCCGAATGCTCGCATTATCGGACTCCACCATCTGATCAATAGATGACCTGGTGCAGCGAATAAGACACTCTTTGCTTTCGCCGATCGTTATGGTAGGTTGCTCGGTATAGAATGGTTTGTAACCTACGATGCAGATGGGCAGATGTCTATCAGCGATATGGAGAGATTTATGACTCATGCCGATGTCTCTCGTCGGGATGTCGTGATCGGGAGTAGGTTTGTCAAGGGTGGGTCGTCAGACAATATGCCTTGGTTGAGACGCATTATTCTCCGATGATCGAGAGTCGTGACCTATATCTTCAATGGTATATGGATGACCGATGTCTCGACGGGTTATAGAATGTATCATACTGACAGTATCGGTCGTATAGACTTGATCTCTGATCGGTTTGGCTACCAAAACGATGTCATCGAATCGATTCGCACCCATCGTCTCAGGTACACGGAGATCCCTGTGCATATCAAATATACCGACTATAGTCTCGCTAAGGGTCAGAGTAATATGAGTGCCTTGAAGATACTCGTGAGGTTGGTTTATCAGTCTTTGTTTTATAAATAGGCCATAGATATCATTTCGACTACATTCGACTATTTTTAGCTATTCTAACAACGTTCTCCATGATCTTCGTTTCAGGATCTATCGCCTATGATACTATCATCTCTACTGTAGGGAAGTTTGCTTCCAATACTCGTGGAGTCGATAGCCCCTATAATCTCAGTCTCTATGCTCCTCGTGTCCGTGTCGCATCCGGAGGGACGGGTCACAATATCGCCTACAACCTCGGTCTCCTCGGTCTGAAGGAGCAGACTGTCTTGGCAGGTGCAGTCGGTCATGACTTCGTCCATGATCCTCGTCTGTCAGCCTCTGTCGACTATGGTCATGTCCTCGTCGATGATACAGCTCTGACGGCTCATGCGTATATGATCAATGATGACGACAATACCCAGATTATCACCTTCCATCCCGGAGCGATGGCATCGGGTCTCCACACGATCCCCGATCAGCACTATCGCTATGCGATCATCACACCCAATGATAAAGCCATCATGATCGCCCATACACATGCAGCGAGGCAGACATGAGCTGTTGTTTTCTTCGATCCAGGTCAGACATTGTGACTATTTACACAAGAAGACTTTGTCTGACTCATACCCTCGATCGACTACCTGATCTGTAACGAACCTGAGAGCGAAAGTATCGCTCGTCTCTTCGATGTCTCTGTAGATACGCTGTCGACTCTCTTCGCGAATGTGATCGTGACGAGAGGATGAGATGGGATTGACCTCCGAGCATCAGCGTGAGAGAAGCACCATATCAATTCAGTCAAAGTCGATGCAGTCGTCGATCCGACAGGTGCTGGCGATGCGTTTAGAGGAGGTATGCTCTATGCTCTCATGCAGTGAAAGTCTCTCGAGCAAGCACTAGCGTATGGCTCGGTGATGGGTGCATGTGCTGTCCAGCAACAAGGAACGATGGAACATGTGATGAGTGCCGAGGAATTGGAGGAGAGGGTGAGAAGTTTATAGGAATTACCTAGTGAAAGTATTTTATATTGTAGATATTTCGCTTATGTGAAGTGAAAGGAAAGTATATATTGTTCATGGTGCAGGAGTGCAAAATGCCTGAACTGATACAGAACAAAACTCATTGGAATGAACTATGAGAGCTACTGGTGCTGCTGAACATTTGTATAATACGAGAGAAGAGTGATGAAAAAAAGTGGCGGTAGTTTTATCATGAGGTATAGTACAGGATCATCTTGGACAAAAAGAATCGGAGGCTTTTTATATGAGAGGAGATTTCGATAAAGCTATGAGAAATCTTATAAAGAGCAACTTCCCTGGATTAGATGAATATCAAGTTACTGCATATATTGATGAATTATGTTCAGTTACTCTCGAAGAGAAATCAAGAAATTCCATACAGAATATACAATCATCTCTAACAGCCATTTTGGAAGATAATGAAAAGCCAGATGTGGGTATAGATTTATCTATTCTGTCTTCAAGATATCACTTACGTAGATTATTTCTGACCTATAAAAATCAGTTAAAAAAGAAATGAAAGTTAGTAAATTTGTGAAAGTATGCAAGTGATGAAGTATTACAAAAGAGCGAGATAGACGAACATAAAAATATTTTACAACAATGGAAAGAAGAGAGAAATGCAAGATCACTCTTATCAAAAGTATTATGAACTACTATCGAGACAGTATGATCTTTTCTTGCTCGATTATGACAAGAAAAACTCATTGAGTCGTTAGCATCTGATTTATTTACCAAAAAGAAAAGATAACGCTACTTTTATTATTTCATTTTTTCCTACTATGACCTTCACTGATTACAACGTCAAAGACATGTCTCTCGCTGATCGAGGACGCAAAGAAATTATGCTCGCAGAAGCAG
>CAZBFX010000064.1:5785-7116 GCA_964491325.1 uncultured Candidatus Peribacteria bacterium | reverse complement strand
TATCAAAGAGATAGTGAAGCAGGGTCCGGTCAGGTTAAAGGCAGATACCGCCAAGATCCACCAGTCGCTGCTTCCCTCTCTCCAGGCCAAGATCTCACAAGCAAGATAGTTCATACTACCGAACCCCAACGATCAGTGACTCCCTGACAGATCCTCGTCGCCTATGATGGCGATCTCGTCCTGGGTAGTGGCATTATCAAATAGACAGCATAAAAGAAAAGTACCTATTGACTTATTATAGATAGATGATTATAAATCTATAAAGATCCATAATTCACCATTTATAATTCACAATTTCCCTCATGTGGTTACGACGCATCGTCAGGACAATACTCGAGATAACGATAGCTATCGCTATTTTTATCATCATCGCACAGAAGACCTCTCTTCTGACCAAGATCATGCATATGCTAGCCTATAGCGATATACAGACAGTTCTCGCATTCGAGAGCCAGACTCCTACAGTCAGCAATACTCGTACTCCCAATATTCCCTTTACTCGTATGCAAGATTCAGTTGTCATAGACAACAATACTCCTCGTACACCATGACCAGAGACACCTGTATATACCATGACACCATATCTCACGACATCATCGACGAAAGATAACTACACCTATATGCCTCTCATCGCTACGACGAGCTGTAGCTATCAGTGACAAGCGATCGAAGAAGGTGTGAGTATCACCGCCTATAGCTCTCCTCTCGCTGACAAGAGCAATACCTGCTATGCAGAGACGAGGATATGTCGTCATGGCAAGCTCTCTGGCTCGTATAGATACGCAAGATGTGATCATATGAGTGACGGTAGACACAATGGCAGAGACATCGTCCCTGGTGCATCTGATACCTCACAGCAAGGTATCCTCACGCTACGAGATGGCCCACAATGAAAACCCAGATATAGTAAAGAATATATCCAACCAATACCCCCACGCAACTATACAGCACTGACGACCAAGGATACGCATCCCCATGGCATGGAAAACACCCGTTTCGATAGCTATCGTCCAGCGACTATAGACATACTCGATCAGACTATCAGCACAGATACATCACCATCATCACTAGCATGTATCTCTCCACGATGAGAGATGATCAAACATGGAGATTTCGTCTTCGCCTACGACATCTCGACATCCGATATCCATCGTCAATGCATCGTCGAAAAAAGAGCCTGCATCAATGGCAAACTCTCTGGCACTTTTACTAAAGAAAGTTGTGATTTCTGACTGCAAAACAATATCGCTCCTCAGCCATCACAGGACTATCCTGATACCACGACATCATTGACAAGTAAATGATCTCGATCATCAAACCGAGATCGAGTA
>CAZBFX010000064.1:0-5685 GCA_964491325.1 uncultured Candidatus Peribacteria bacterium | reverse complement strand
TACCACGACATCATTGACAAGTAAATGATCTCGATCATCAAACCGAGATCGAGTAGTAGCATTATACGATTATGTTTTCTAATATATTGAGATACAATAAAGAAAATCAGCATATAGCCTCCTAAAGAAAACCTCAAACAATGTATGAAGATATGAGCATACACTATTTTTGCCATATATCCATGATCAAGAAGATACATAGGATGGCTATGCCGATATATCTGATGACCCGACTCCACACAGTCTTCGTGATATAAGACTGAGGCAGATGCAAAGCATATAGTTTTCTCACAGTGAATGTTGTCATATATATGACAAGAGCGACATATAAGACCATACATCACAAGGAGAGAAGCAAGGAGAACTGTGGCAATAATCTAGTAGATACCATAAGTAATACAACAATGATGATGGTCGGGATCAGCGAATATTTTCTCATACCAGCAAATCAATCTACCAACTTCGCTTTCTCTTCTCCTGTGAGAAGCTCCATAGCCTTCTCACCCAACCAGCGACTCACAAACAGTAATCCAAAAAATGCCAACAGAGCGAAGATAAAAAAGTCGTTCATAATAGATAGAGTAAAAATAAAATTACTTTTGTAGACTAGGAAGTATTACTGTATACATCTAACAAAACCAAGAAGTATGTAATCAACTATTCTCTCAATAACTCTATACAATCAAAACAATAGAGAGAGATAGACTACAATAAGACAAATCATCACTCCCCCGAAAAGATCATCTGCATAATATAACAATACATACACACCAGCTACAAGGTTAATCACAAATACAAAGCACACAGGGATAATCCATTGAAAAATCGTATACGATTTACGCAACAAAGCAAAAAGAAAATGAAAAAATGCAATACTACACGATACTCCGAGAGAGATCCCTCCCATCATGAGATATGTCAGCAGTAGATCAGAGAAACTCCCCATCTCATCATCGATAAAAAGAACACCAAGTATCGGCAGTGTCAGTAACACATAGGCTCCGAGAATTGCTCCTGCGATGACAAGCACAACAATCGTATGTTTCAAGAAGTTTCTCATACTCATCATTATTATATAAAGTAATTCTTGTTTTCCATCTTCCTATCCATATAATCGAGACTATATACATCTCATAAAACAAATCAATCTAAATTCTCGATTTTCTCTATCCTCCCTATTTACTCTATTCTCTGTTTTATGAATCCTGACAAAATAAAAACCTATATCTGCGACAGCGATGGCGAACGCATCGATGTCTACCTCGTCCGTGTAGCTTGATATACTCGTAATTTTTTTCATCGTGTGATGGCTCGTGGCGACGTCCTCGTCAATGATCAGATCCTGAAGAAGAGAGCACTGCGTCTCAAAGCATGAGATATCGTCACTGTCATCCATCCCGAGAGATATATGGAAGCGGAGATACTCTGACTCTCACCACAGATCGATCTCCCTATCATGCATGAGACTCCTGACTATGTCGTCATCCACAAGAGACCAGGCATCCTCGCACATCCCAATGCCGTCCGATGAGTCGAACATGCCTCTGTCGTATGAGCCCTTTACCATCGTTATAAGGAGATCCCTTCGATGGGAAATTTTATCCGTGCATGACTCCTCCATCGTCTCGACAAAGAAACTGATGGCATGATGATCGTCGCCAAGACAGAAGCATGACTTGCCTACTTCAAGAAACTCTTCCAAGCTAAGTCACTTGCCACTAGCATCGAAGCAAAAGACGCCGTCCCGCTAAAGAAGTTCTATCGTGCACGCTGCATCCTCACAGATAAATGACAAACATTTCTCGATACTATCACTCTCCCCCACATCATCGAAGAACTCGTCAAACCCAATGTCCCTCACTACGAACCTAAAATGGGTATCACGAGAATCCACGATGTAAAAAGTAATCCAGCATTCAAAATTCAAAATTCAGAATTAAATCTAGCAGATCTCAATATAGAAATCCTCACCGGCCGTACGCACCAGATCCGTTATCATCTCTCCACCCATGGACTCATCATCTACGGCGATTATCTCTACGGACATAATGATAGCGTCCCTATGCATCTCCAAGCCTACAGACTCCAGTTTACCGACCTCTATGGCGATCATATTGATCTCTCTCTCAACCCTCGATGGTAATTTCTGTATTGTTATGATAAAGTCGTCACATTATCAGTCATGATTCGTACTAAGGCTAGTACATAAATCTTTGTAAATCCTATCTTAATGAAAACCAATCCCTACATTTACCTCCTCAGACAGTACCGAAAGTATGCGAACAAAAAGTATATGATTATTGTCATATTCTCTTTTTTCATCATTTCGAATATCGTTACGACACTTTGACCATATTTTGTAGGGGAATTGATAAACACACTCCAAACATGATGACCAGATGTAATAAGAAATACCATCATTATACTTGTCATTCTCTGACTCATCCCTCTCGTCCAGCGAATATTTCATGGCAATGCTCGTGTCCGAGAAGAAAAGCTCAAATTTCAAGTCAACAAATCTTTCCAGGAAGATATCTTCCATGCGACGACATCACTCCCGCTCTCTCGACATAATGACAATCATTCTGGTCAGACAATCGATCAGTTTAATAAAGCAAGCTTCGCTCTTCGTGAATTCACGGGATGAAACTTTATGTATATAGGGACAGTGATGACCTTCGTAAGTTCGATAGCAGCACTGGTATGGATACGACCTCTCGGATGATCCATTATCTGTCTCGTCGGTTTGACAACATTTGTAGTTGTACGAAAATTTGATCAAGCAATCATTCCATTACAAAAAACTCAAAATACAAAGTGGCACAAAGTAGCAAGCATACTCTTCGACTATCTGTCAAATATAAAGACTATCATCACACTGAGATGTGAGTCTATTGTAAAGACTGTCTTATCAGACAGTATCGAACAAGTTCGTCCTGCCTATAACAAATATACTGTTATCAATGAACGAAAGTGGTTTATCGTGAGTATGATTCTCGCAGCAGTGACATCGATTACGATAGGTTTTTATATCTATGGACAAGTCACCGCCGGGACGACTATTCTTATCGGTACGATCGCGATGATGTATCAGTATATCCAGAGGCTAAGTGAATCATTTTATAGCTTTGCATGGCAGTATTCGAGCATTGTCTCACAAAGGAATGATTTCCAGACCGTCGAGCATATCATCACTACCTATGACAGCATGATCGAGAAAGACAGTACAGAGAGTCTCAAAAATCGGAAACATATCACTATAGACGATCTCTCATTCGGCTATAGCGGTAAGAGGAAAATACTCAATCACATGTCTCTCGACATCATGAATGGTCAGAAGATCGCTCTCATTGGTGCTAGTGGTAATGGCAAGAGCACACTCCTCTCTCTGATCAGAGGTCTCTACGAGACGGACAATATCTCGCTCCACATTGACCAAAAAGAATACAGATCACTCTCGATCCTTCATCATATCACCTCACTCATCCCACAAGATCCCGAGATATTTGAACATAGTATCAGATACAATATCACGATGGGGACCGATGTGAGTGATAGAGAGATACAACCCTATATAGACATAGCAGACTTCGATAGTGTCATCAAAGAACTTCCTCATGGTCTGGATAGCGATATCAAGGAGAAAGGCGTCAATCTCTCCTGATGACAAAAACAGAGACTCGCTCTCGCTCGTGGATTATTTCTCGGACAAAAAAGTGATATTCTCCTCCTCGATGAAGCCACCAGCTCAGTCGATGCCCTCGGAGAGAAGCATATCTATGAATCACTCTTTAGACATTTCTCGGAAAAGACAATCATTGCATCAGTCCATAGACTTCATATGCTCGATATGTTTGATATGATCTACCTCATCGATAAAGGTCGTGTCATCGAATCCTGAAATCTCGAACAAATACTCGCTCTCGATGGCATGACCAAACATATGCGAGATAACTATATGCGTCAGCATGTAGCATAATCTCTACAATACAAACCCTACTTTCTCATTAATCTGAGCAATCTTCGCAGTCGCTATGGCTGATGCTCTCTGTGTCCCACGATCGATAATTGCTATGACTTCCTCATCCGTCAGCTCATGGTATATTGTTTGAATCGAAGAAGTGAATGCGAGGAGCTTCTCTGCGAGATAGTCTTTGGCTTGTCCATAGCCCATCCCTCATGCGAGATAACGTTCGCGAAGCTGTGCGTCTTCTTCGTCAGTAAGAAATAGTTTTGTCAGGAGATAGACAGTACATTCATCAGGGTTTTTGGATGCTTCGACAGGAAGCGATGCCGTCGATATTTGCTTAATCTTCTTACGAAGTGTCGCTTCATCATCGAGGATCCCGAGATAGTTATTATATGATTTGGACATCTTGCGACCATCGATACCGGGCACGACTGAGACTCACTCTTCGATATACACTTCTGGCACGACTAATGTATCACCAAATACTTTATTAAACCTCTCTGCTATATCACGACAGAACTCGACATGTTGTTTCTGGTCTTGACCGACAGGCACGATATCCGCATCGTAGAGAACAATATCCGCTGCCTGCAAGATAGGATAACAAAATGTCCCGACACTGACTTCATTCGCTTTACCCTTTGCAATCGCATCTTTATAGGCATGCATACGTTCCATGAATCCCATATGTGTGACACATGACAATGTCCAAGAAAGCTGAGCATGAGCAGGTATGAGAGCATGATTATAAATTGATATCTGATCCATTGATAATCCATAATGACGAATCAATGCGATATAAAGACGACAAAAATCTATCGTATTTTTTTTCAATACAACAGGATCATGGAGTGTCGTCAAAGCATGCATATTTGCTATCATAAAAAATCCTTCATTCTGACTATCACGAGCGATTAGATCGAGCAAGGGCTTCACGGCACCGAAATAGTTTCCGATATGTATCTGATCAGATGTGGGTTTTAGTCAGGTAAGAATTCTTTGTGCCATGATGATAGTCAGTAGAAATAAAACAAGATACATATAGTCTTTTGCCAAGAGATTTGCAAGACGCTTTCTCTTGCAAGTGACCATCCATATATCTATATCTTATACAGTAGTATATTTATCATGCACCACACACCCATGCAAAAAATTATTTTTTCTCTTGTCTGTGTCATCATCAGCATCACTACGACATTTGCTGCTACTATCCAGAGAGGAAACCTCCTCATAGATCTCGATACAGGCGAGATCACTATCGTGAATACGAATAGTCAGTATCAGTCACTCATCAGTGACTCCAATACTATCAATACAGATAGTACAACTGGTACATCAAGCGATACGATCGACAACGGTACGACACCAGCAGATACATCATCAGGGACGGCAGTAATCACCGACAGCTCTAGTCCTACGATCTCCACATCACCACTAGCACAAGCTATCACTCGATGATATACTCATGGAGTGACAAAATTCAATAACGAAGCTGATTTCCAATGAGACAACGCAATCCTCAGATCCGAGACAGCCAAGATGCTTATACAAGCGATCGATGCATTTGATGCGAGACGCACGATCGATATACTACCAAACTGTACATTCACCGATCTCGCAGGTACAGCTCCTGATCTTCTCTGATTCATCAATGAGATTTGTAGTCAAGCTGTCATGATGGGATCAGCATGACAATTTAGACCTCTCGGGACACT
>CAZBFX010000063.1:0-7185 GCA_964491325.1 uncultured Candidatus Peribacteria bacterium | reverse complement strand
TCTGTATACTCGAGATAGTTTTTATCTCTCGCTTTCATTTCTGATCTATGGATCGTAACCAGTGTCAATCAGCACTTATCACCTATCTCTCGACCAATGCTCGTGCTCCGCAAGCGAATACATTGCTGATCACCAAAAATGCTCGAGGAGTAGATGCAGCAGCATGTAGACAGCTTGTCGGTGCACCGACCATCTCCTCACTGATTAGCAACACAGCTGTAGAGGTACATACTGTCGCTCCAGCGTCATGATCGTCCCTCCAGACGACCAGTACGATTGCATCATTGTCTGATAGTGGAATTGGTGGCAATACTTTCGTCGCATGGGCGAAGTTTGCTGGTCTGATGCTTCTCTTTGTCTTTATCGGCTATTTATTGTTCAAAGTGATCAGATATCTGACGATATTTCTTTACGATGTCATGAATGCCGAGAGGATGGTCTATCTCAGAGTCCTCCAGACGAGAGGTGATGGGAAGGTCGATCGTGAAGTATCCAAAGAACTTGCCAAAGATATGAAAGAGAAGATCTCTCGTATGTCGCAGATCTACAACAATATCTATAAACTCGGTCAAGCATCGTTCAAAGAAAATATGATGGCAAATCTTGTCCACAAACCCAAGATAAATCTCATCATGTCCTATGAAGAAGGTCAGCTCGAATTTATCGTCGGTGTGTATCCTGAATTTCAGGATATGGTCGAGGGTGCTATATCTGCACAGCTGAGTGAATGTAGTATCGAAGTGATCCCGAGACCGATGTTCTTCTCGAAGAAGTATAGCGATATATCCGTTTTGGAACCTGAGAAGGAGCCTGCATATACGATCAAGACCTTTAAGTACATGCCTGATGATCCTCTCAATAATCTCGTCGATGCTACCGCAAAGATCAATAACTATGATACATTTCATATGATCATGGTACTCAAACCACTCGGTGATGAGCATAATAGGAGGATGAAGTACATCGCTGATGCTCTCTATAAGAGGCAGAAGCATAGACTTGGCTCTACTGCATGGTGGAAATACCTCCTTTTCCCTTGGAAGATATTTCAGTTTTTTCTCAAGTGACCATCCAAAGAGATGATCACCGATGATGACAAGGAGGTAGGTATGGTCCGTATGATCAAAGCAGAGGAGGATGCCTATCAGTCGATGGGTGAAGAAGCATCTAATCACTGCTTCACGACAGGGATATTCCTCGTGACATCATCGGATGATGAGATGAGAGCACAGGCTAATCTCGACAATGTCACTGGAGCATTCTCTATCTATGAGGATCAATATCTCAATGCTCTCGTCGAGCCAAACGTCAAGAAAGATATTTTCTGACGATTTTTTCTTCCTCTCTGGAAGTTTGCGTTGAGGTTTAGTTTGCCAAGCTTCTTCTATGTCTCCAATGCATTTTCTGTCAATTCGTTAGCATCGATTTTCCACTTCCCTGATGGTGTGTATAATAGATCACCTGCTATCCGTTGGATGGATTATAAAGCTCTGGCCTGACCAGATAACTTGCCAGTGATGAAGCCAAGTGATGACAATGGCTATATCCTTTCTGGTCAGCTGGCTGAATCATTCAAATGAGGAAAGCTCACTGATGTCCTCGAATGATCTGATCATCGGGCAGTAGGCAAGAAAGTAGTCAAAGAAGATCAGTTGATACCTATAGAGAAGTTTACTGTAGTGCAGCTAGAAGGGAAAGAAGTGATCGAGAAAGATGGCAAGAAATATATCAAAGAGAGTAAAGAAAAAGAAGTACGATGATATAAGATGAATAGATGAGGAGTCCTCCTCGGTGTCAATATCTACAGAAACAAATATTCGCCAGTCTATATGCACAGAGAAGATCGTATGAGACATCACTATCTGATCGGAAAGTCAGGTACGGGTAAATCTGTCCTTCTCCAGACTCTCGCTCGTCAGGATATCCGAAATGGTGATGGATGTTGTGTGATCGATCCGCATGGCGATTTGGTCGAAGACATACTCGAGTTTGTCCCCAAAGAGAGAGCCAAAGATGTTATCTACTTCGATGCAGGTAATGAAGACAGGCCGATGGGTATCAATCTTTATGAGATCGATCATATAGATCAAGCTGATCGTACGGTCAATGATGCGACAGAGATATTCTTGAAGATGTTTGGTCCGGAGATCTTCGGTCCTCGTATCCAAGAATACTTCAAATATGGTAGTCTGACACTACTCGAAGACTTCGAAGATAGACCAACACTGCTCGATGTACCACGTCTGTTTACCGATGAGGTCTATAGAGATATGAAGACGAAGAAAGTAAAAAATCCTGTCGTCAAGAACTTCCGAGAGAAGACTTATGCGGCGATGGGTGATAGAGAGAAGCAAGAGATCATACCATACTTCACATCCAAATTCGTCTCATTCAATACTAATAGACTTATCAGAAATATCATCGGTCAGACCAAATCGGCGATCAGATTCAAAGAAGCGATGGATAGCGGTAAGATTGTCCTGATCAATCTCTCCAAAGGTAAGATCGGCGAGATCAATGCACAGCTTCTCGGTATGATCATCGTCTCACAGATCTATAATGGTGCGATGGCTCGTGCCAATACTGCCAAAGAACTGCGTAAAGATTTCTTCCTCTATGTGGATGAATTCCAAAACTTCGTCTCCGGTACCTTCGCGGATATCTTGTCCGAAGCTCGTAAATATCGTCTTGCCTTAGTGATGGCACATCAATATATTGCACAATTAGAAGCAGGTAAAGGTCTCGGAGATACTGGCTGAGGTAAAAACGATGTCAAAGCAGCAGTCTTCGGTAACTGTGGTACGATCCAGTCATTCAAGATCGGTGCTCCTGATGCTGAGTTCCTCGAGAAAGAGTACGCTCCTGTCCTCGGAGCTCAAGACATCATCGGGATTGCCAACTATAAGACCTATCTGAAGCTCAATATCAATAACTCTACATCTCGTGTCTTCTCGATGAATGCTATCTATAGCCAAGACTATAAGAATAAGAAAATAGCATCGATACTCAAAGAATACTCATCAAAGAAATATGGCCGTAAAAGAGAATTCGTCGATGCAGAGATGGCTGTGAGACTCTGATTAGCAAGTGATGATCATAGTACTCCTGTCGATACCACTGCACTCCCCACCACTCCATCTGATCTAAGTACCACAGCTGAGACGACAACTACTCCACCCGATACATGACAAAATCCTCCTTCGGAAGCATCATCAACGAATACCTAGTCAGATTATTTATCTTTGTTTGCTTACATGAATAGTGTGCTTATTAGTATTGTCGCTCTTGTTGTTCTCGTGCTATTGAGATTGCTTCGAGGTTCGCTCTGGAGATCGATAGAGAGGCGACATAGATACCAACAATGTATGTCATTGAAGTTTTTGAGTGTAAAGATACCGAAAGTAGGAGCTGCGAGATCCTCTGATCTAGAAGTCACTGATCATATCCAAAACATGAAACAAAATATCGAATTGATGAACCAAGTATACAAAAACTTCTATGCCCTCTATCAAGATAGTTTCAAAGAAAAAGTATTTGGTCAGCAATATGCGTCTATCGAACTCTATATCGAGAAAGAAGTTATCAAATTTGTTATCGCTGTCGGAGAGAAATATGTCGACAATGTCGATAAGATGATATCATCGTTTTATCCTGGTGCCGTGATAGAACCTATTACTCCTCCGAAGTTTCTCGAGGCAGGTAAATATGTGGCATGAGGCGATATCGTCTTGAGTAAATCATCTGCCTATCCGATCAAGACATATGAATGATTTGAAGCTGACCCGATGGATAGTATTTTGTCGACCTATTCGAAGATAGAGGTCGATGAGAGGATGTGTTTCCAGGTATTGATTTCTCCATCAGGAGATGAGAAACATAAGAAGATGAGAGAAGAGATCAAAGCGATCAAAGAATGAAAGACATGACGAAGTTTATTGAGATGGATCGGTAATATCATTAGATGATGAGAAAAAAAACAAGATGAAAACAAAATATCAGATTTCTCACCTCAACAAGAATGAGACTTTGACAAGAAGGCAGAGGACGAAATGTTTAATGTCAGGATGAAGGTACTTTGTCTCTCTCCTGTAGAATCGAGACCTGATAAGATTATCGATGATTTTGTGAGATGAGTCCATCAATATAATTATGTCTGACTTAATGGTTTTGTGTTTAAGAAACCATTTGATTTGGAGGCATTCGTGAAGACATTTGTTTTGAGATCGTTTTTCTCTCCCAAATCAGTATATCGCAGAATTGTTATTCGTATTAATTTGCTGTTTGATAGTATTAGATATTTTTTTCTCAAATATGTCTTTGGAAGCTCGACATGGAACTCGCTCGGACATGACTATGATACTATGATACTGAATATCAAAGAGTTATCATCGCTTATTCACTTTCCGAATTCGAAGTTTAATCGTAATCCTCGTATCAGACGACAAAACTTCAAGATCATGCCAGCACCAGATAATATCCCGACAGAGTGAATCCTCTTGGGATACAATAATTATGGCTGAGTGAGGAAGGAGATCAGAGTAGCACCTGTCGATAGATTTAGACACTTCTATATCATAGGGCAGACAGGTACAGGTAAATCGACCGCATTGCTTACGATGGCACAGCAAGATATCCCGCTCGGCAATGGCTTCTGTCTCATCGATCCCCACGGCGATCTCTGTGAACATATCCTGAAGTATATCCCCAAAGAGAGAGTAGATGATCTGATCTATTTCGATTTTGCAAACACCGAATATCCTATCGGATTCAATGTCTTCGAAGCTGACACAGAAGACGAGAGAGATATCGTGACGAATGATATTACCGAGATGTTTGTCCAGATGTATGGACATGAGATCTTCGGTCCTCGTATTCAGGATTACTTCCGTAATGCATCGTTTCTCCTTATGGAGCAACCTGAAGGTGGTACATTAGTTGAGATCATGAGACTGTTTACTGATGAAGCATTCTTGGATAGTAAACTGAGAAATCTCCAAAACCCCGTCATTCGTTCACGATGGACGAAGACTTATAAGTCGATGGGTGATAGAGAGAAGCAAGAGATTATCCCATTTCTCCAAGCGAAGTTCTGACCATTCACGACATGAGTCTATGTCCGTAATGTGATCGGTCAACCTAAGTCAGGATTCAGATTGTTTGATGCGATGAATCAGAAGAAGATCATCCTCTGTAATCTCTCCAAATGATTGACCGGTGAGATAAACTCGCAGCTTATCGGACGTATGTTCTCTATCCAGATCAAACTCGCAGCTCTCAAGAGGGCAGCAGTGAGAGAAGAAGATAGAGTCCCATTCTTCCTCTATGTGGATGAATTCCAAAACTATGTCTCGCAGTCATTCGAATCGGTCTTGTCTGAAGCACGTAAATACCGTCTCGGTCTCTGTGTCGCTCACCAATATATCGAACAGCTCAAGAACTCTGGTCTGTGAGGAAATATCGATCTCTCCAAACCTATCTTCGGTAACGTCGGTAATCAGCTCTACTACAAAGTATGACCAGAAGATGCAGAGTTTCTCGAGAAGAATGTGAGTCCTGAGTTTAATAAAAACGATCTCGTAAGTATTGATGCTCGTAAAGGAGTTTTGACGCTTTCGGTGAATACCCAACCGACGAGACCATTCTCGATCGAGATGCACAATCCCTATGCAGAGCCTATCATCAATACACCTGAGAAAGTCGCTATCATCAAGCAAATCTCTGCTCTCAAGCGAGGGACGAAGAGAGAGTTGGTTGATAAGGAGATCTTCTATAGAGTTTGAGTGTAGGAAAAGGGAAGAAGAGGGAGAAAAAGAATAAAAGGCAAAAAGGAATAAAAAGGGAAAGAGTGAAAGCATGAGAGATATCCTGCGAAGCAAGGCAGATGTCTCTTTTTTGTTATGGTGGATGAGTAGTTTATTTGCGTCATCCTGAACGGAACGAAGTGGAGTTGAAGGATCTCACAGTTGAGAAGCTGCACAGTGAGATCTCTCGCCCTGAAGGATTCCCTACGGTCACTTCGCTCGAGATGACGCCAAAGGGCAGAGCGTAGTGAGAATTTTTGTATTAATCTTGCAACGGGAGGGTAGTTGGGTATGATAGCATATGATGAAAAAACTATCCCTTCTCTCGCTAAGCGTGATTGCTCTCCTGACTGTCGATATGGTCAGCAAATATCTCTTCTATGATATGCAGCGAGGAGCGTCGCTGTGGTTGCTCGAGCCAGCTCTCAATACAGGTATCTCATTCTCACGAGGAGTGCCGTATATGATCGTGATCCCGTTGACGGTGATCGCATGTATCGCTTTCGTACGATTATGGGTGAAGAGACATATCTCTGACATCGTCTTCGTCTTGCTCATGGCAGGGACGCTGGGCAATGGCATCGATCGTATTCTCTATGATGGGGTAAGAGATTTCATCGTCGTCCCACAGCTCTTCGTCTGCAATATCGCTGATATTTTCCTCAGTATAGCCGTAGTGTTGATATTGTGGAGAGAGTATAGGCAGTGGAGACATACATAAATATTGTTTTATTTTTTGCATTATTCTCATGAAAATACTTCTTACTATTATTGTTTTTTTTCTCATCCTGTGGATAGGGTGGTCGTACTTCGGGACGAGAAATATCGAGAGACCACAGATACTCTCCACGACTATGCTGAGTGGCTGAGTAGAGAAGCGTACTATCGCTCCGATGATACAGGCGGTCGTCATGGTCTCTGGATCACAGAGTCAAGCCATCAATGCATGATTTCGTCTGATCGCATGATATATCTTCGGATCCAATAGATCACAAGCATCGGTGGCGATGACAGCTCCCGTCGGATCTAGTCAGATCGAGCAGTCTAGGAGTGAGCCTATAGCGATGACTACACCTGTCGCGACAGAGCAGCTATGATCTAGCTATCGTGTCTCGTTTATGATGCCGAGTCGCTATACACTGGCGACATTGCCTGTCCCTACTGATCCTCGTGTGACACTCGTCGAGATGCCATCGCAGACTTACTATGTCTGGTCGTTCGCAGGCTATGCGAATGCATCGAGAGCACAGAGTCAATTGGCGAAGTTTATCTACGCACTAGCGATGCAAGATATCAAGACAGAATGATTGTCGACACCTATCCTCAATCAATACAACGATCCGTGGACGATGCCACTGATGAGACATAATGAGTGGTGGATAGC
>CAZBFX010000062.1:0-7229 GCA_964491325.1 uncultured Candidatus Peribacteria bacterium | reverse complement strand
CTAAATATGAAATAACCCCTTTTCGTACTGAAACTACCTATAGTGATGGTCGTCATCCCGATGAGGTTGTCCGATCGTCATCCTTACGAGAGGATAGTCAGAGAAGAGATTTTACTATCAATGCATTGTATTATACAGTCGTCAAAGTGAATGAGGGAATCCCGCAGTGAATGACGGGACAGGCGAAAGAATGAAAGAGAAAATCAAAAGAAGCACAAACTTCATATATGTTCGATCCACAGTCGCAGACATTAGTCATCAATGATGCAGAGAGTATCAAGAATCGGAGTGAGAGTGAGCAGCAATCTTTCGCTGATTTTGTTGCTTCATATATCGCAGAGTACGCACTAGAAGTGACGTGAGAGAGTCTCCGTGTGATCGTCGATCCACAGTGAGGAATAGTAGATCTCCTCGATGGGAAGATCAGAGCAGTCGGCGATCCTGATGCCAGATTTGGTGAAGATGCTCTCAGGCTTATCAGAGCATTGAGATTTGTCATTAGTCTCAATCACGGCTGAGTTCGTTCATTCGATATCGAGAAGTCTACATGGAAATCATTGAAGAAAAACAGCTATCTCATCCGTCAGGTAGCCAAAGAGAGGATAAAACAAGAGCTGGACAAAGTATTTGTCTGACACAATCCATTCGGATTTGTTTCACTGCTCGATGAGACGAATATCCTCAAACGACTCTTTCCGAGACTCCATGCGAACAAACACGTCGATCAACCAGTCAGATATCATCCTTTCGATGTCTTTACCCATAGTATGATGGTCTTGTATCATATGCAGGAGCTATCTACTGACCCTATCCTTCGCTATGCAGCACTGTATCATGATGTCGGCAAAGTCGAGCAGTATAGCACCTATGCGATGTGACTAGATCAAGATGAAGTCAGAGAAGTGTTTGGTACATGGCTCAATCATATCGTCTGTGGTGCGGAGTTTGCGAGGGAGGATTTCAAAGCTCTCGGAATGTCGAGTAAAGAGCTCGATCAGATCGTCTGGTATGTCGCCAATCATATGAAAGTCGGTGAGATCATGAATGGGACAGCTGATAATCAGCGTAAGAAAATTAGGACTATGATCTCCGATGTATGACCAGATATGGTGCAGAATCTCTGCATCCTCACTATCGCAGATCGTCTCTGACAGTATAATCCGCTTCAACCACCTGTGGTGCAAGAAGTCAGAGCGATCATGGATCTAGTTGATGCATTGATGATAGAGGAGGGGAGATTTACGATGGCTCAGCTGGCTGTGGATGGGAATGATCTTATGCACGAATTAAAGATTACTCCCTGACCGAGAGTGGGCGAACTGCTCCAGAGAGCCTTTGAGCGAGTGAGTGAGGATATAGCTGGGAGAAATGCAAAGGAGCTGATACTGAAGTATCTGAAAGATTAAGGATGTCATTAGATACTTTCTATTACAACTAGGATAATAGTCATTTTCTTAAAATATCACATCTTTCTGATAAAGGAAGATGTTTTTTTGTCTTTTGACTTATTTTTTCTGTTTTTGCGATCGATATATGTATACTGAGTAGTATATTTTATGTTTTCTACTCTCCCTATGGTTATCAAAAAAAGAAAAACATCACCAACACTTCATTCTCTCTCGTCTTTTGTCCATGATCAAAAGAAGAAGATCACGATGCTCAATAAGTATGTCCAACAAAATATTAGTGAGGATAAACTCTTGAGCGATCTCCTGATGATCGAGCAACAAAAGTCTACAATGGGTCAGCGTGTCGCTGATAAAGTCGCATCGTTTGGGGGAAGTTGGGCATTTATCATCAGTTTTGCTGTGTTTATGGCGATATGGATGCTACTCAATACGCTTGTCTTAGGAGAATACGGACGAGATTCCTATCCATTTGTCCTGCTCAATCTCTGTCTGTCGACGATCGCTGCATTGCAAGCACCTGTCATCCTGATGTCACAAAATCGTCACTCACAGATAGAAAACAAGAAAGCAGAACATGACTATATGATCAATCTCAAATCTGAGCTACAAATCAAACACCTCCATGACAAGATTGATCTGATGATCACTGAAGAGATGAAGAAGCTCTTTACTGTCCAAGCACAACAACTCACGATCCTCAAAGAAATCGAAAAACACTATAAGAAAAATGCTACTATAAATATGAAAAGTGAGTAAGTTTCATTGAAAATTTGCATTTTACAAAAAAATAGCTATCATAATCATATATTTTAAAACCTATGGTATATGCGATGGCTATTGATCATGAATTAAACTTTTCATTTGCTACGTCAGAACTTGCTAAGTATCTGAAGCAATGACTAACTGCTCATGAGGATCTAAATGCTATATTATGATCACTTCCAATTATAGAAGGTAAAATAACATCGGAGGATATGGTATGGTCAATATTCGATAGACTCTTTACTCCGAAGAAATACTTTTCTATTGGAGAAATAGAAGTAATGAGACGCCTTTCGTGTATAGATATTACTCCCTATCTTTCTAAAGTATCTGATGAGGAGAAAGGTAGATTTTTGGAATATATAACATATAATCGTGATAAGACTGTTGCTAATCTTGATTGGATGAAAATCGTTAGGAAACAGCTTTCTACTTCAGAAGACATTAATCTATCAGATCCTAGCCATCCTTTATCTTCAACAGTAGAAAAAAGAACTGCCGAAGAAAAAGAGATAGACAAAGAAATATGACGATGGAACGATATAATAAAAGAATATGAGAGTATTTTAGATAAAGTAAAGATGTCATTTACAAGAGAAGAACCAATGCCCTTGAGTAGAAAGGACTCTAGAGGCGATCAATCAAAAAAGAATATACTTAAAATATACGAACTATGTCACCCCGATATAATAGAACAGTTTGAGATATATAAAAGTTCAGAGCACTGAGAGATTTTTAGAAATCTCTATAGTAATTTAAGGGCACTAGCACAGCAACTTTATTTTAGTGGTAGGGCAGATGATAAATTGGCAGTCTTATTAGAAGTACTTACACATCACCAAATATGGAAAAGAGAAACAAAAGCAGAAAGATCACAAACGTTTTCAAAGGATGAAATCAATAGGAAAAGAATAGAGGCAGAAAGAACTGCTGCCGAAGATACACAAAGAGCAAAAGACCAGTTACATGCTTTTTATAGAGCAAAAAAAATAGATGAAGAGAGGGTAGCTAATGCTAGAGAACAAGCTAAAGAGGAACAAATAAAGAAGTATCTGAAGTATGCCCCCGACTCTGCAAAGAAATACTTTCGTACTCTTAATCCATCGAAACAAAAAGCTATGATGAAAGTAATTCGTTATAGAGATATTAATAGTATTGATATATGTGAAGATTGAAAGATTGTTTTTACATTTTCGCCAGATGGATTCGTAGTAAAATTTACTGTAACAGGTTTGCAAAATCATATAAAAAAACATAATATTTTAGTTCCCGATAAGGCAACTTATGAAAAAGTATTACAACTTATGCCAGATAGTGATTATATAATAAATAAAGAAGGAGGCAAACTACAATCTGATGGAAATTTTATATCAGAATCAGAAACTTCTGGGATAGATTTGGTTAATATGCTTGGGCTTATGTGGGATACATATCATTACTGATCAGACTTTCTAACAAGTGATGGTTATGTTCTTAGTGTACAAATCGATTATAATAAAGTAAAAGGAATAAAAATAATGAAAGCAGATGAAAAAGATCTGTATAAGGTTCAAACTCTTGCAAAAGAAAGTAATTACAGAAGCTATGCTCAAGATATCTTGGATATTTTGAATGCTGAGATATGAAGCGTAGCTTAATTCTCACTTACTTAAAATCAATATAGCTACCTGAGCCATTACTTCATGGGAGCATGAAGTGAGCAAAGTCTTCATGAAAGAAGAAGAGAGCATCACCTGCGTAGCCGACTCTCATGCTATAGTTATTGATAGACCATGGAGAGAGTGGTGTAGGAGCATTGTTACACGCTGGACAGCTACAAACCGTCATATCTTTACAGACGCATGGCTGACAGATACTCGTACTTCATGTAAACTTGCTTGTATAGTCTTGGGAGAATATCTCATTGATACCTGCGTTGATTGAGCTAGAGAATTGCTTGAGTCAGACAAAAGATACAACTTGTTGATGTTGTGGATAACAGTCTCTGCCTATCTCGGTGCCACTATCATCATAACGGATGTTGCAGTTTTCTCCTGTTTTCTTTTCACTAGCAAGGATGACGGGCATGGTGATATTTTTCTTGCTATCCATGACGAAGACTCTCGGATTGGATAAGACGGGACTGATAGATCATGCTCAGCCGAGGATTTTTTGACTGATCATCGAGACACGGATATTGTTGGTATCGACTTCTTTGAGACATGAGGCGTATGCTCATGTGATGGCGGATAACCGACTACATTTACTGTCAGCAGTTTCTTTTTTACTATAATCGACTTCGTAGAGAGCTAATTGTATTCATTTATTACTTGTCCCTCATCGTTGATTAGCTCCGACATCGTACCCGAGTCCGAGAAGATACTGTTTTGATCCATCGATAGAATGTGGATGGAGATAGGTGCTATAGCCAGGGATCTTCAATGCACCGACGATTTTGGGTTTGATATTATCTGCGATATCGATGACGAAAAGCGGATCTGTCTGACGAAAGGTCACGAGATAGAGTTTATCGCCGATATACCTGGACGATTGGAAGCTTTCTCACGGAGCGATATTTTCGATTTTGCCTTTGACAGCGAGTTTACTATCCAAGACATAGAAGTTTGTATGTGCTTCGGGAGATCGATCTGATGTGAGGATACGGAAGTTATCGTTTGCGTCTTCTTCCATACTATACTGATTGAGCGGATTACCAGGGATGAGATTGGATGCGATATAGGATCGTTTAGTGCTTTTTCGGTCAAATTTATGGATGAGTGTTTGGCTGCTATCTCCGCCTCACCAGATAGGCATCATACAACGAGCATTGATCGGACATGCTCGATTTCATGGTAATCGTACACTTTGGGTCAGATAGAGTGAATCTTTGCTCATATGGATCTGTCAGGGCTGTGCGAGAGCAACGGTTCTACTTGCTATCGTCGATGGTTTGCTCATATCTATCGTAGTGATATGTGTAAACTGTGGTCGTTGTCATGTCTCTTTGATGGTCTCGACTGAAGGGAGGAGATAGCTGATATCTTCACATGCGACACTAGTGATCTTTGCTCTCTTTTCTCCTGTATTACGAGTCGTCGTACGAGCGAAGAGACTCTTGCCACGGATCGTATTGCCTTCTTGGACGAAGGGTATGATGCGATCGTATCGATTGATATTGGCTGTCGTCAGGAGATGGAGTTTGTTATGGACGAGTCTCGCATCATTATAGTAACCATCCATTTCATGGATTGTTGTGAGTGTGGGTTTGCTATCGTTCGTTATATCATAGATGGCGACGATTGTTTTTTGTGATTTATCGATAAAGCCAGGATTGCGTACAGCGACATATCTCTGTGCTATGACGATCAGTGTGTTGTCAGAGATGAAGAGTTGTGATTCTTGTCATTGCATCTGTTTGGGTAAGAGGATAGTACTGGTGATTTTTGCATTACTGAGATTGATTGTACTAGTAACACGATCGAGAGGAGAGCGAATGATATAGATTGCATTATGTTTTGCATCGGCGTAGATATAGCTGTTTTTATTGGTCTTCAAAATATCGGCTTCATCGACACCAGCGATCTGGATATTGGTGGTCGATACATCAGTCGAAGAGCTCGTCTTATTTTCACTTACTGATGGCATAGCCATATCTCATCATCTCATCGTATCTATTTCTTCATTTCTTCCCATGACGACGATACCATCGTTTCGGTAGGGTGTATTATTGACCACTCATGCTTTGATAAGCTTCTGCACATAGTCAGTAAGTGTGGTATCCATGTCCTGACAGGATGAGAAAGTCTTGTAGTCGAGTGTGAGAGGAGTCTGATTTGTTTTGGTTTGCTTATCGATATAGTCGACGATGCCTGTATCCACTGTTTGAGCGAAGATGCTGAGTGGTTGGAGAGCTAAGGCAAAAGCTAAAGCGAAGGAGAGTGTGCGAGAGATCATGGTAGATTGATGAAGAACTAAAGAGTTTTATTATCATATATATAAGCCATCAGTGATTGCTTTTCTTTTTAAGGCTTGCATATTTTCATCTCCCATATCAAATTCTTCATTAGCAATATCTTCGATAAAGATGCATTGGTAGATATTTGCATTTCTATAACGATGAAGTATCATTTTGTATAAATCATGTCACCTTTCTTTTATGCTATCTGAGTTTGATTTAATTGATTTGAAAGAATTATATAACGATAGATATATGATTCATAGTCTCTTATATAACTGCTTAAATAGTTCACCCCCTTCTATAGGGAAATTCTTCGCCACCTCATTAGCAAAAGTAGAATGAAAGTTAACTCCCATTCACCATGGATGATCGAAAGCTTCTACGAGTATTCTAATAAATTTAGATAATATCTCTGCTTCTAAGATTACATCCATAAACTCTCATTGACTATTCTCCCGTTTTTGTATGATCGTTTGAGCTTCTTCTAAATATTTCTCTAGTCAATTATATAATGTATCGTATGTTTTATTGATAACCTTTTTAACTCTTACTCCCAGGCCAACTATCTCTGATAGGACAGCATTCTTTTTGTTAAGTACTGTATTATTGCTATTATCATTCACACTATATATTCTGTCAAATATTCTCCCTAGATCTATATATAAGTCAGATAAATGTCTCTGGTATTCTATGAGTTCATCTCTTCAACCAATAGTCGTGAACTTAGCGAGAAGTCATCAAAGATTCTTTTTCGATCATCCTAAAATTAGTCCTATATTTTGTAGTCGCTCTCTTTCTATATCGAGGGTCTCAATTAGTTCTTTGACTCCTATTCCAGATGGTAGACTTGGTCTATCCACTAAGTTCGCAAGAGTTGATTTTTCTTTCATGATTATTAAGAATAATTGTGAATAAAAAACTTATGCAAAGCTCTGAAACCCTTCTATCATCTTCTCAATAAATTCTTCCAATGGTATGCCGAGATACTTCTCACAGTTCCTGACATGCTCACGATCGACTCATGCGGCAAATTTCTTATCTTTGATCCTCTTCATCACTCAGGATGCTTCCATGCCGACGAATCCATCTCTCATCCTCGCATAGGCGTACATGAGACCAGA
>CAZBFX010000061.1:0-7321 GCA_964491325.1 uncultured Candidatus Peribacteria bacterium | reverse complement strand
GTAAGTGATCAGCCATTGATAGCTGTTCATTCTACATTTACTGCGAAGCCATCTTCATAGGGTACGACAGTAAATGATGTCGGCATATTGATAGCTATATCAGGACTGATACAAATCTCTTTCGCTGTCGTGAGGAAGGTCTTCTTTGCTCGGACATTGTTGACGAATTGGAGATGTCTGATGACACGAGGAATTATCGTCATATCGTCGGATTCGAGATAGATCCCGATCGTATTGTCGATAGATGCAAACCATGTCTTCGCATCAGCCAATTTGTAGAATGTATTGCCATAACTATCGACAAAGTCTGCTCTCTGAGCAGTATCAAAAGATTTGACGAATCATGCGCAATCACGAGCAGGATTGGATGTATCACATCTAATATATCTGACCATGACTTTATTATTGGTCGTGCTATCGGAGATGCTAAAGAGTCACTGGCTGATGGATGCTGCTGTATCGCTTTGATCTCGAGTAAGGTTGTCTGATGCGAGATCGGAGATGATGATACCAGCAGATGCTATATAGTATTTGCCTGATAGTACTGTTCATGTGTTCGTCGATAGAGATAGGAGTGATATGCTTGTGACATCGATGATATACAGACCATCTTCATAATCGCTCACCTTTCATACGATTTGTATATCGTCGCTATACTGCTGGAGGGGGATGGTGCTACTCTTGAGCCCAACGACACCATGATCTGCTGTTGTTAGTTTGTGTGTATAGGAGAATCTATCACTATGTGCAGTGATGCTACCACTCAGTGTCACATCTTGTCCGACGAAGAGTGTCTGCGACATATCAGTATTTTCTATAGTATCTCCTCTGAGTCATCGTTCTTGGAGTTTGGCAAGTATGAGATCTTTTTGTATCCATAGCATCACTCCAGCCACGACGATGATCAACACCCACAAGACACTTCTTCGTGCATGTGATGGTTTTCTCTCTTTGCGATACTGTGGTACTTCACGATGATGATGTTGTCAGACATTCTTCGTCGTGATGGTTTTCTTTGTCATGGTGTGAGTACTGGATCCACCAGATCTTGATCAGGGTACTTGTGGTTTGGGAAGTGCAGTAGGCATAAAAAAGTAAGAATGAAGAATTAAAAGTTGAGCATGTATAATAGAGCCAAAAGAATAAAACTAACTCATCTAGTAGAAAAGCTTAGCTTTATTTCTTGGCTTTTGTCGATTAGTTCGCATAGATATACATGCCATTATCGTTGTTGGTGTTGATAGTACATGTCGGTCCGTTTGTGTCAGTGACGCTTGTATTTGTCGTGATCGGTCATTGGCAGGTTGCATTGATGACTTGTCTGAGGGTGAGATTTTGACCAAGGCATCACTGTGCTGCATCACCACTGGATCACGCAGTCGACTCGAGCACTCGGTTAGATTTCTTTGGTGTTTCAGGATTCGATGCGAGTGCGAAGTTGCTATTACCTAGTTTGGTATAGACATATTGTCCTCATCCATGGCTTGTTTGACAGTCGGGTTGTGATGTTGTAGAGACTCATTTGACAGTATTGCCGAGTTGTGGGTCATTGGGTATGGATTTGATATATCATCCATCGACGAGTTCTCCGAGTGTATCGGTAAATGTTCATCATGAGCTAGGATAACCACTATTGTCGGCACTATAGACGGTGAGAGCAGTGCCAACTTGATTGAGATCTGCATATCTCGCTGTATCTCTCGCTGCACCTTGAGCACCTGTCAATCTCGGGATAAGAGCTGCTGCTAAGATACCGATGATCACTATCACGATCAACATTTCTACCAAGGTGAATCATCATGGCTGTCAGGGATGAATCTTTTTCATATTGTGTGATGATAAGAGATAAAATCTAGCTTTGATACTAAACAGAGTATCGCTTCTTTGCAAGTGAATGTGTATATAATTGTCTATACATACTATATTTTGTGATATGATATGGTAGTGTTTGACTTGTAATGTGATGGGGAGAATGGTATAATAATGGAGAAGAATAGGTTGAAAGTTGCTAGATGCTAGTTCCTAGGAATTGGTAACGAAGAACTATGAACATTTTTATATAATGTGTCTTATTATCGTGTCGCAAGTCCGTATCAAAACTCCTTCACAGATCGCTAAAATACGTAGTTCAGGAGAATATCTGACAGAACTATTGCAGATGCTCTATCAGTCTATCGTCCCTGGTATGTCGCTGATTGCTATCCAAGATATCGCGATGAGATATATCGATCAGCATCATCTGATACCTGCATTTTATCAGTATGGTTGATTTCCTGGTAAGATCTGTCTATCGCTCAATGACTGTGTCGTCCATGGCATCCCTGATCGTACGATCATCAAGCCATGAGACTTGCTCAAAGTAGATGCAGGTATTAACTATCAGTGAGCTATCTCTGATGCGGCATTTAGTATCGTGGTAGGATGAGCAGATACCAATCCTGAAGCACAGTGACTCATCGATGCCACAAAGGCAGCATTGGATACAGGACTGCAGTACATCCAGTCAGGCAAAGAGCTTATCCATCGAGCGACGCATATAGAGAAATATATGAATGATCGTAACTATAGTGTCATCAGGTCGCTTACTGGTCATGGTGTCGGTCTCGATGTCCATGAAGCACCGCATATCTACAATCATCCGCACAAGACGATGAGAAAACATCGTTTTCAGACTGGTATGGTCGTCGCACTCGAGCCTATCACGGCCTTAGCATCAGTCGGGTATATCGAAGATATGGTCAATAAGCGAAATCTCTATACGGATCAATGAGATCTCGGTGCTCAGTGGGAATATACGGTAGCTGTTACCGATAATTGACCAGAAGTTTTGGCATGATTGCAAAAGATATAGTTTTATAATGTATAATTTTATCAATGTGAAGATGGCATAGTATCGTCGAACGCAAGACAACAGGAAATATCGCAAGAGGGAAAGTCTTCGCGAAGATGAGTAGAATCATCGAAATAGCAGCGAAGAAAGGATGAGATCCTGACTTGAATCCAAGTCTAGCCTTGGCAACTACGAAAGCGAGACAAAACGGTGTCACGAGAGATATCATCGAGAGAGCGATCAAGAAGTGATCGGGACAGCTCGGTGGTGATGCCTATATCGAGACTTACTATGAATGATATGGTCCGAACGGGAGTGCTCTGTATATCAAGACTCTCACGGATAATGGTAATAGGACGAGTAGTAATCTCCGCACGACGATGCAAAAATATGGTGGGACGATGGCCGAGATAGGATCGGTCGCTCGACAGTTTGAGCAAAAAGGTGTCATCATCATCGATGGGATGATCCACAAAGAGATCGTGAAAGGCAATGAAGTCGAGACGACCCTTCCCTATGACATTGAGACATTAGAAATGGATGCGATCGAGGCATGAGCAGAAGATATAGCATCCGAAGATACGGTGATGGTGGTCACGACGGCGAAGACAGACTTCGCATCAGTACTTCGCATTCTCACTGACAAAGGCTATCATATCATGCAGTCAGATATAGAGGCATTGCCATCGACGACTGTCTCACTCAGTGATGGTGAACGTGCACAGCTCGATACATTACTAGAGATGATCGAGGATGACGATGATGTGGAGAAAGTATGGACCAACGTGAACTAATTAATTTTGGATTTTTGAATGTTGAATTCACCCCAAAGATATGTCATTAAAAATCCAACATTTATAATCTATAATTTCTTTCATGGTACGTTTTCTCCTCGATACACTTCGCTATCCACGAGATAGATCACCGGATAATAGATTTGCTCAGGTGATGCGTTTCTGTTTTATTGATTATCCAGTGTATTTCTGGATCAAGCCGAGTGTGTGGAGAGTATTGCTGTTTCCGTTTTTGTTGTGGGAGGTGATGAGAGGGAAGAGATAGTCGTAAATTATTACTTTCATGATAGGATAAGTTTATTTATTATTGTTTGAATTTTTCCAAGATGGAGAGAGTATTCTCTTTTAATATCTACTTTATCATCGTCGTACGATCATTGTATGGTATAGAATAAGGTATCATCAAGAAAACGTTTAGGACCTCTCTCTGATTGCCTTATTTCTTTGTCAACTCCAGATAGGTGTTTTATTTCTGCAATATGCTTTTCGATTTCTTCCATTAATTCTGCACTTATATGATTTTTAAAGACTTGTATAATTTTTCTTATACTTTCAAAATATATGTTCCCTATGCCTTTGTTTACCAAAGCATGTAATAGTTTTGAAAATGGATATCAATTATTTTGCAATTCTTCTCCTATATTATATGTATTAGCATGTTCGTTATTTATTTTTTCTAAGATCGTTATGGCTACTATTGGTATTCATCTATGTAAAGAATTTATAAATTCTTTATAGATAGGATCATTTGATCTGTCGACTTTCTCATTTCATCAAGTTTCTTTGCCTCAAACTTCTACTAGAGGTAATTCTTTATCTCAATCTAATATTCATGCTTCTTCTCATGGGTTTATTCATAAAAAATCTACTGGTCTCTTTGTAAGTATGTCTTCTATTTCTTCCTTTACTTTTTTTAAGAACCTTCTTTCTGGTTTAGAGAAAGATAAGTTATTCCCTAATAATTTTGAAATTCTCGATTTTTCTTTCTCTAAAACCGCTGTATCATACAGATTAAGTTGATTAAGATCTAAATTAGATTCAAGAGGGATGTCTTGTATTTCATTTGTCTGATTTGCTTTCATATTTCTATCTACTTTAATTATAAAAAATATACTATTATATAAATAACAGATATATAAATGTCAATAGATATGTTTTATCAAATAAGTGTCTTCCCATCAGCGAAATTGAGACAGGTGAGGATATCGAGTTCATGCGGGAGCCATGTCCTACCATGATTATCGAGTTTCTGGGTCGTCGTGAAAGGGACGATATAGCCATTGATCTGTTGGCTATAGTGCTTGGTAAAACGCTCTTGGAAGAGCTTGTTTGTCATCATGGGTGCGATGATGATACAGTCCTGTCCTGGTCTACTCTGCTCTGCTATCCATCTCACGAGGGTCTTGGTATAAAACTCCATCGTCTCGTCCATGATGCGATATGCCATCGGATTAGATTCGAGATCATCATTCGATTTGTAGAGATAGGTGAGAATATTATTGCTCGTGCAGATGTGTTTGAGATGATCGTAGCCTCGATCGAGTGAGGCGATATCTTGATAGTATCCATCACGGATGGTGATGAGTCTCGTATGATCATCGCTGATTGTGATGATGCTGAAGTCTTGTTTCTCGAGTTCGTGGATGATGAACTGGAGCGTAAAAAAGCTCGCTGGATAGACTCTCGGTCAGCTATTTTTTTTCGCAATCAGTGATGCGGTATAGTGACGAGCTATCTCTGGACAAGCGAGAGCGATGCGTGGTTTGATAAAAGCGAGTGATAAGCGTCGTCTGAGATGTCATTGTTGTCCGAGGATGTAGGCGGTTTTTTGTCCATCGATACTGATATGATCGATATCATAAAATAGTAATGCTCACTGGATGCGACGTTCGAGTGTGAGCTGACGGATGGTCTTAGCGATGAGACCATCGATGATGTCGATGGTTACTGCTTCATAAAATGTCCCTTCCATGGGAAATGTGAAGAGATCGAAGTTACCTTCATCCAATAAGAAGATGCTCTCTGACTCATGACGAGCGTCTCTGATGACAGATTCGAGAGGCATCGTGATGGTCATCTTTTGGATAGACTGTTTAATCGTATAACAGTCGATATGCGATCATCAGGATAGTCATGACTGGGAGTAGATTTTCTGCATAGAAGAAATTGTAGATTTTAAATGCTTGATTTTGAATTATAAGGAGAATGTATAATCTAAAATTCAAAATTTATAATTTCTTAACTTTTGCTCATCTTCGCAGTGACATAGGCGATACCGAGAGCGTCGCTAATATCGGCGTATTGTGGTGCAGTATCGAGTTGATAGAGATGGGTAATCATGGTATGGATACGAGCTTTGTTTGCTGTGCCTCAGCCAGTGATGTATTTCTTCATCTCGGTCGGTCCGACATCATAGAGAGGTCGACCATGTGTGATCGCATGCATCATGAGAGCTCCTCTGAGTCCGTAGAGAAATTCTGCGTGTTGCTGTGTACGAGTCATGAAGTAAAACTGTTCGATGCCGATAGCGGAGATATCTTTTTGGTATGGTTTGAGTTTGCTGATGAGGTGATGGAAGGTATCGTGCATGCGAGATATTCGCATACGACGATTGTCATCGAGCTTCGTATCGTTGATGATATACTGGGTATAGGATTCACTTGCTTCTCTTTCATTGATGATGACGGCTGCATCGAGGATTTTATAGGAAGAATCTTTTTTATTGTTTGCATTTTGGATGATCGCATAGCCACATCTACGAATGCCTGGGTCGATGCCGATGATGATGGACATATAGTATGGACAATAGGGTAAATAGAGAGAATGGAGAATATAGGGTTGATAATAATGATACAGATAGATAGTATCAAGGGAGAATAATGATTCAATTTTTTATGTTATTTTAGCAATCTCTATGAAAATAGTCACACGAAATGTAAATGGTATCCGTGCAGTGGCAGAAAAATGATTTGCGGATCGAGTGAGAGCAGAAGATGCTGATATCATCTGTCTCCAAGAACCGAAAGCTTTCGCTAGTCAGATACCTTCATCGCTCGATCCCCTGTGGATCGACTATGGCTATGTACGACATGAAGGGACAAGACCATGATATGCTGGTACAGCCATAGTATACAAAAAATCGACTATCCCTACTCCATCCTGCGATGCAGGAGAATCTTGTTCTCCTGGTACTGCTTCTCTATTTGCTCAGTGATGATCTGCTGCAGACACATCCGTGTCAGATCTGCATACTTTCCCTCGCTATCAGCAACTCATCGATGATGGGAGGATGACAGATATTATCATCGGTGATGTCTGTCTCATAAACTGCTATTTCCCCAATGGGAATCCGAGAGCAGATGGGAGAGAGATGCTCGACTATAAATTATCGTACTATGATGCTGTCGCTGGCTATGTGCAGTGGTGCAAGGATAGAGATTACAAGGTGATCGTCACGGGTGATTTCAATATCTGTCATCGTCCGATCGATATAGCTAGACCCAAAGAGAATGAGAATAGTATCGGTTTCCTACCGATCGAGAGAGCGAAGATAGGATGGCTGATGGATGAATGCCATCTCGTCGATGCGTTTCGTCATTGCTATCCTGATCGTACAGATGCCTATACTCGATGGAGCTATAGAGCTGGTGCGAGACCTCGCAATGTCTGACGGCGTCTCGACTATATGATGGTAGAT
>CAZBFX010000060.1:2612-7335 GCA_964491325.1 uncultured Candidatus Peribacteria bacterium | reverse complement strand
TCTGACGGTGAGTGACAGTGTTGCTCATGCTCTGTGCGATAGGATTCATAGGTATGGTGGTTGTCGCCATAGAGTATAATTATGATTTCTGGCCAGAGAGTGATCGTGGTGAAATGCTCTACACAGAGACGGATATCAATCTCTCTCCGAGAGAAGTGATCTTCTCCGCATCATGTCGATTGGAATGCAATCGATATTTCCGCTTTGATGCGACGAGAGCAGAGATAGATACTCTTATGCTCGAGCAATGAATGCAATCATTGCCCTATAGTCAAGAATACTTTCGCGACTTCGTACGATTTCGCCCATGAGAAGAAATGACTATGTATCGTCAGGATAATACTCTTTTGTATTATGATGAGGGAAAGGCAAGAGCCTATCTGATGATTATTGATGGGTAGAGAGTTTTTCTCTTATTGCCCATGAACCATATCTATCATCTGACCGTTATTGGCGTCGAGAGTAATATGAAAGACGCCACCGACATGTCCATCGGGCAGACTACCTGTGATAGTCCGATATCATCCACTAAGTGATGTATTATAGGGCTTCTCGGAAACTATAAGCCCTGTCCCATAAGTCTGGAAGAGGAGAGGCTCAGCGATAGCGATAGCATCGTCACGAGAGAGGAATGTCTGTGCGATCGTTTGTTCGTCTCATCTCTCTTCGTTCGTGTCGATCACTCCATTGATGATGTCTTCGATCGCTTGTCTCTCATCAGGAGAGATATCTTCTGTATTTACTGCTTGATCATCAGTGATGATGGTCTCTGATCGAGGATTGCTACAAGCACTCAGTGTAAGGAGGGTAGTGAGTAAGAGAGTGAGGATGACGATTTTGCGAGAAAACATAGTGTAGGGAGAATAGGGTAAATAGAGACCTGTCTGCCGACAGGTGGTGAATAGGGTAAATAGGGGCGAAAGTAATCGAAGTGATTCGAGGGGAAAAGAAAAGATATCTCCTGACTCTAGTGAAAGCCGAGGATTATTGCAATGTGAAAATATTATTCGTCTTTTCATCCTTGCAATAGTTAGTCTTATTCTATACTATAACGATATATGAAGATTCAGACTCTTTACTCTTAATTTCTATTCTTATGCCCAAACGGATAGTCTTTATCTTTTTTCTGATTGTCTTCGAGGCGGTAGCGGATTATTTTGCTACCAGACGATGAACAGGTGACGAAAAGTCTTGAATCGCATTCCTTGCAATCTTCTTTTATATTGTCTGTAATACATTTTGGCTTTTTGCATTAAAAAACGGCGTTGGACTGGGAAAGTGAAATATGATTTTTGCCGTGGGGAGTAGTATCATGGCGATTTTGCTGAGTATCTATGTGTTTCGTGAGTCATATACGCCACGACAAATTGCATGATTGTTTCTCGGAATCATCTCTCTTGCTCTAGTGAATATAGAATAGGATCAAAATATACACAGTCGTTATTAGAGATTGTGGAAAATCCAAAATCCAACATTTATAATCCAACATTTCCTATGCTTTCTCTCTATATCCATATCCCATTCTGTTCTCACCACTGTAGCTATTGTAGCTTCCAGGTCATCCCACTCGATACTCTCGGTGAGGAGGTCGATCGTCCATCACTGATGGCTAGCTATATGGATGCATTGCGTCAGCAGATCATCAGCTATGGGACTGCTCTGACCAAGGACGGTGTCCGTGAGCAGATCAAGACCATCTACTTCGGTGGTGGGACACCGTCGAAGGTTGGCTATGAGCAGATCCATCGTACACTCCAGACGATAGAAGAGTACTTCGATATAAGCTATCTCGAAGAGCTGAGTATCGAGATCAATCCCGAGCCAGTCGATGAGATGCTCTCGCTCATCTCGCAGATCCAGCAAAATTATCGCCACTATCCGAGATTGAGACGAAGTATCGGTATCCAGTCATTTGACAATGAAGTATTGTCTGACAGCGGGAGAGCGTATACCTTCCAGTCATGTATCGACTTCCTTCGTCGTCTCGTCTCACTGAAGAAAGAGAATGCTGTCTTCAATATCGACTTCATCGCATTTGGCAAATGGAACCAAACCCGCAAAGGTGATCGTCAACTCCGAAATCCTGTCAGCTTAGAATTTTTTGCCAATCTCTTGGAAAGTGCGTTTATCGATAGTGTCTCGCTCTATACGCTGGAGTTATTTCCTGGATCGAAGTGGCATGCTCAGCAGACGGCACTCGGTATGACGCCACAGGAGGGCTATGGACTCAAGCAATATGGGACGGATGATGATGTCTACGAAGAATTTCAGATCCTCAAGGAGATGATCCAGGATGCAGGCTATCGCAGATATGAGATCTCGAATTACTCCCTCGCTGGCAAGAATTCTATCCACAACCGTGTCTATCGATCGATGGGGGAGTGGCTGGGTCTCGGGACGAGTGCGGTGAGCCATCTCTCTGCTGTTCATTATGGGGCATTAGGATGAGAGAAAGTCGATGAGAATGTCGTCTCAGTGCATGTGACGAATAGCTTATCTCTCAAGTCATTCCTGGCAGGGGAGTATCGGGATCAGGAGAAGACGGAGCTTCTCGATCAGCAGGAATATACGAAGGAAAGATTTCTGGTCTGACTGAGGGTGATGGAAGGTATCGTGATAGATGTCCAGACGAGCAATCTCCTCGTCCCGAATCGGAGAGAGAAGATTACTCTCTATGCAGGAGAGTGACTCTGTCTGCGAGATGATGAGACGCAGAGGCTGTCGCTGACTGATAGCGGCATGGATGTGTATAATAGTATCGTGAGTGAGTTATTGCAGGAGTTGTAAGAAAGTGGAGGGGAAATTTGACAAATTCTATAATATTTTATATAAATGATGATACGATTTTTATTACTTATCTTCTTTTTGTGTGTGATGATAAAAGAAATAGAGAATCCAAGAGTCTGTATAGAAAATGTGCATCTGTATCGATCTACTATTACCAGCGAGGTAAAAGACTATTTGAAAATCACTTTGGGAAACGATCAGGGAATAATTGAACGCATATTTGAGAAGTTGTGGACTTGAAAATCATTTGACCAGCAAGAGCGTCAGATATTAAATAAGATTTCAGAACAAGCTTTACCTGATCATATAGTGACATTACTTCGTACAAGAAGAATCCTTAAGGGAAATCCATATATTCAAGAAAAAAATGGTAAGTATTATATACATGCATATGCTATTTTTGATAAACAAGGAGAATGACATGAAGAGAGTACCCTGAGGAAGAAACTTTTAAATACTCTTTTACAAAAGTGTATAGGTAGAGAATTTCAAGGTTCATTTCCTTCAAGCTTCTCACAGTCTTTATGTGAAGAACTAGCAAGTAGAAATATATTTACCCTGAGAGATTTGGTATCGAAAATGGTTCGTGATATTCTTAGTATGGAGGGTATGGGTAAGAGAAAATTAGCTTATATTGAATGACTTGTTCAGTCGTTTTGACTAGAGCTTGGTATGGATGTGGATCATTATATACAAACAGGAGAAGTAAAAATGCAAACACAAGAATAAAATCTCTTGCAATTCTTTTAAAAAACACTATAAACACTTCATTGGGCTGAACCGTTTACGGTTCAGCTTCTCTATTATATGTTTTTTTCTTGCAATCGGAGTACCGATATACTATCATGTGAGCAATATAGCATCCGTGTCAGTTGTCTCCATTTTCCTTACTTTCCCACTTTATACATTTTTACCTTTTCACTTCTTGTTTCATGCAACTCGACGGTAAAACCATCCAGGCTGCCATTAGCCAGCTCGTAGAAGATTATAAATTTGACCCCTATCAGGTGATCGATATAGTGAAGATGGGTATCAGATCTGCATTTCGTAAAGATTACCCTGACTATAAGAAGGCCGATATCGTCGTCGATATCGATGATGATGGATCGATCGTGATCTATCGTCAGTTCGAAGTGGTGGAAGTCGTCGAAGACGAAGATATCCAAGTCGATGTCGAACAAGCTCGTGAGCTCAGAGATGATGCAGAGATCGGTGAACAGATGTTGATCGATGTCACTCCTGACGAACTCTCCTTTACGAGAATTGGTGTCCAAGCAGCAGCTCAGACGATCAAACAATATCTCAAAGGTATCGAGAGAGAACGTTTCTTCGAGAAGTTTCAACACAAGCAAGGTGAACTCCTCAGAGCGAAAGTTATCAAAGTCCATGCTGATGCAGTCGTCCTCGATATCGAATGAGTGCCAGTCGTCCTCCCATCAGAGTGACAGATCCCGAAGAGGATGTACGAAGTCGGTGAAGACCTCTTCGTCTATCTCAAACAGATCTCCAAGGATTCATCTGGTATCATGCTCGATATCACGCAATCATCGGAAGAATACATCGAAGCTATCATCCGTAAGATCGTCCCGGAAGTCGAAGAAGGTATCGTCACGATAGAGAAGATCGCCAGAGTGCCTGGCGTGAAGACCAAAGTTGTCGTCCATTCCAAAGATAACAATGTCGATCCTGTCGGTGTCATGATCGGTCACAAAGGTGATCGTATCAATATCTTGCTCTCGCTTCTCGATGGAGAGAAAGTCGACTATATCCATGCCACGGATGATCCTGAAGAGCTACTCAGAGCATGTCTCAGACCCGCTGATGCACAGTCTATCACCATCACTGGCAACAAAGCAAAAGTCTCTGTCCCAGAAAATCATAAGTCTATGGCTATCGGAAAATGAGCTGCCAATATCAAACTCGCAGCGAGAATTAC
>CAZBFX010000060.1:0-2512 GCA_964491325.1 uncultured Candidatus Peribacteria bacterium | reverse complement strand
AGTCTATGGCTATCGGAAAATGAGCTGCCAATATCAAACTCGCAGCGAGAATTACTGGTTTGCAGATAGAAATACTCTAGAGGTTGTGAATTGTTAGCTTTTGCTTTTAGCTTTCGCTCCTACACTATGAAACTAATCCAAAAGTACATGATCTGACTATACATGATGGCCTGTCTGGCGATGACGTTCTTTTCTCCTCTGACAGTGGTCTTCGCTGATGAGAATGATGTACAGTTTGAGATTATCCCCGCAGTCGAACCCAGTGATCTCCAAAGTATCAATAAAACAATACTGGATTCTAATGAAGATATACGAGATATCTACAATCAGCAAGCAGATACTCTCGGTGCACAAGAGGGTGGTACCGCTCTCCAAGTGACGAGCGGTGTGATGAATCGAGATACGATCATCAATTACGCTATTAAGGTATTGAGATTCCTCTCCCAGTTGGGTTTGCTGATTGGATGACTGATGATTGTCTATACGGGATGGAAATATATCATGGCAGTCATTAGTGGTGATAGTCCGCCATCATCGGATTTGATTATTAATGCTATCAAAGGTATCCTAGTTATTATATTCTCTTTTGCTATTTTGAGGATGCTCCAGTGAGCGTTTTTGGGATAAGATGTTAAAGAGTGTATAAAGTTCTATGATATAATAAGTATTTAGCTTATAATTATGATGATATGAAGACAAAGTTTATATTGCCTATTATTATAGTTTGTATTTTGTTTCTCTGATATGGTAGAGCAAATTACTCTTTTGATTATAATCCAAATATAGATAATCATGCTCAAAGAATAAATGAATATTTAATCAAGAATCCTCAAAATGAATCTCTTATGATAAAGGCCTTTGCTAAAAAGTTTACAACTTATAGTGAGGAAAAAAGACAGGAAATAATATATTATAGACAATTATTGTCAAAAGTACATCGAAGAAAGTATATTAGCTGTCTATCAAAAAAGTTAGATCCTAACGATAGTATGTATTGGCAGAATAGTAAAGATCAAAAAGAATTACTCAAATATGCTAATGATAAAAGATATCTTATAAAGAGTCAATTTTGCACACTAGATTCCTCTACTACAGTAAGTTGTAGCAATGTGGTGTTTGATACTACTAAGTATCCTCAATGAAATATATACAAAGACAATCTTATAAATTTATGAACAACTTCTATTGTAGATATTAATGTTAATGAAATTCCAGATAGATACTCTTTTGTTGCGTCATATGATATGTTTTGTCAAAAACAAAATACATGGTCTTTATTCGCAGAAGATACCCTGATACACAATATCGGAAAACTTGTAGATATTGTAAAATTAATGAAAGATAATAAATGGTGACAAGTAGATTGAGCAATCTTTTTGCCTAAATGAAACTTTATATCAGAGTATATTGGAGAGAGAGTATATAGAAACGGCAAGCTTGTATTTGCTTTAGAAGGACAAGATCCTCTTGATTTGAGACTTTATTATATAACATATATTAATAATAAAATATCCTTAAAAAGAGCTTCGCAACCAATAGTCGGTATTAGAGGAGGGGTTGGTAAGAAAGATGAAGTCGGTTTATATAATTTTGCAGATAAACCAATATTACAAGATGAGTTTGGTGAATATTACGATATTAATAAGAATAACCCTATTATGATTATTAAGTCGGATAATATGTACGCTATTGATAAAGAAATGAAAGTATATATGTTGTGAATTCTAAATTGAAAGATACAGAATAAAGCTTTTGACAAGGCTTTGAAAGATCTCCTTAAATAGTTTTTTAATTTTTAATCATTATATAATGAAGATCGATACAGCTAATGTGAAAAAATGAGTCATCCTCCAGCTCGAAGGGAAGCTCTTCCGTGTGATCGATATCGCACATACCCATGTCGCCAGAGGTGGTGCCAACTATACATTCAAAGTAAAGGATGTGATCTCGGGGAAGAATAATACTTTCACCTACCATTCGGGGACAATGCTGGACCAAGCAGAAGTCCAGACGAATAATGCAACGTTCTTGTACCAAGCTGCAGATACCTATTCATTTATGGAAAATGATACTGGTGAGATGTATGATGTCGATGCTGATATGATCGAAGATATCGCTCCTTATCTCAAAGAGAATCTCGATTGTTATGTCATGAAATATGAAGGGAATGTCATCAATGTCTTGCTACCATCATCAATCTCGTATACGATAGCATCGACTATCCCTGGTGTGAGAGGTGATAGATCCACTGCAGGCAAGAAACCTGCAACGCTTGATAACTGACTGGAAGTCATGGTCCCTCTCCACAAAGAAGAAGGACAGACAGTGACGGTGAATACACTGACAGGGGAGGCATCATAGTTTCTTCTCTTTATTTTTTTCCTCGTGATGAAAAAAGGTCAAATAATCACGAATATTACTGTCGAAAAAGTCGGCTTCGGTGGTGTCGGGATCGGTGTGATGGCTGATGGGAAGAAAGTCTTGATCAAGTGATCAGTGCTACCTCATAGTG
>CAZBFX010000059.1:0-7387 GCA_964491325.1 uncultured Candidatus Peribacteria bacterium | reverse complement strand
TCTACCACTGAGCCCTGTCTGCCGACAGGCAGGTACGATCGCCATAATATTCTTTCTCTATACAAAAAACACGACCTACTATACACACTAAGCCCTCTCTTTGCAAGAGATTTTGACTTTTACTTTATCCTCTTTTGACAATTTTCAACGATCTGTAACTATTTTCAACCACTATCTAACCACTTCACCAACTCCTCCTTCATATACCCAGCACTCTTCCATACCACAACACCATGATCATCGAGGACATAGATACATTGCCCTGTCGCAGCGAAGATCGTATGGAGTTTATTGTCTATATCACCGAGGATGTGACTATCACTATCATACTTACTACTATCATAATACGTCGTCACGGCATATGCATCGATCCTATCCGCATAGCGGCTCATGAGATCATTGACGAGAGTCTTTGCATGAGCTGTCGTGTCACCATGATGGATACCATCGAAGCATAAGACAAGGAATCTATCTGACACCAATAACGACTGCCATGCGATCTTGGGTTCATTGCTACGAACCACGAGGTACGATTCTTTCGTGATCTTTTTACCAAGTTTGGGACCATGGAAGACCTTCCATCCATCCCATCGAGTGATAGGGTATTTTTTGTGCCATGGAGCCATCTCGAGGATGGTAGGATAATGTTCGTGCATTAGTGCGGATTAGATCATAAATAGTCTATAGTGTGTACATTATGAATTTCTTGATTCAATTTCAGCCTTACATTCCTTATAAAATCAATCGAATCCGAGAATATTGACCCATTTTATAAAATCATCACTAAAAAACTGCCCAGCAGTATACACTTTTTCCATACATTCTCTAATATCATCATCGCTGTACATGCCAAACATTTTTTTCAAAGATTCCTCAGTAGCTGAAACAATAGAACTATCATTTGCTTTTGATTTAAGTTCTTCAGAAAAGAATTTCTTATCATATTTCCGATCGTAGAGCGGGTGATTGAAGATCATACTATGCAGAGATAGACGTAAATATCACCACATCAGGGGCTGTTTTCTTAGTTGAGATACAATAGCTAAAAAACAATCTTCTACATCAGCAAACTTCGTGTTTAATCATACAGGCATACTAATTTCTATCAAACCTTCACTCTCTTGTCCTCAATGTGATAATAATATAGCCTTATTCTCATCGGATAAGGTATCTGCTTTGATAGAAATATGTGATTTATTTCAGACATTCTTACAATTAGCAGACGATCATCTAGTTTGAATATTATTGTCCCAAAGTAACTGTACCGCTTGGAGTAATGGTTTTTCTACATAACATTGTATATCATTATGATGTGCTATATTTTGTCATCGAGTCGTAGTAATTGGTGGTATATTAATCACTAATGTATCTCTATCAATATCTCCCAGAGAACACAAAGGAGTACTTAATAAAGTCGCTATATATCAAGAACTTTTTCCTAGAGCCAATAATTGGGGAATATGATCCTCTAATCGTGGGTATCATGTAGTATATGCATCTTTTCTATCAGTAGATAGCCGATCTTGTGACATAGAAAAACATATGAATCGAACTAAACGATTTCATTGTAATGATTTCAATCCATAATGCAAATTCTACATTACTTTTATTGCCTCAACTACAATTGATTTTAACCACGAAAGTAGCTATAATGGGAAATCGATAATCCTTTTGGCACTTTCGCTTTTCCTCAGCCAAGGGCGTTTCGCTTTTAGCATTAGCTTTCGCTAAATATGTCCATCAAGATACTCCCCGATATCGTCATCAATAGACTCAAAGCAGGTGAAGTCGTCGAGAGACCCGCATCCGTGATCAAAGAACTCGTCGAGAACGCTCTCGATGCCAAAGCGACCCATATAGTCATCGATATCCATGATGGCGGTAAGAAACTCATCAGCATCACCGACAATGGTACGGGTATCGAATATGCCGATAGTGATATGATCCTCACCAGATATGCGACGAGCAAGATCTCGAGCGATGATGATCTCGATACCTTGGCATCATACGGATTTAGAGGAGAAGCTCTCGCCGCGATCAGCGATGTGAGTAATATCAGGATCGAGAGCAAGACATCGTTTGCCGATACGGGATTCCAGGTCAGCAAGATGCAATCGACACTGAGTGTGAAGAGGATCCCTGTCTCATTCAACCATGGGACGACGATCCATGTCGAAGATCTCTTTATCAATACGCCCGTGAGGAGAAAATACCTCAAATCCAGTCAGACAGAGTTTTTTTATTGTTATCAGATCTGTGTCGACTTCGCACTCCTCCATCACGACATCCATCGGACGATCAAGAAGAATGGCTCACTCCTCCACGATCTGCCTCCTATGCCTTCTCCTATCGAGAGGATCAATACACTCTTCAAGAAAGATCGATCCTGACAACTCCATCACACGCAGATCCAGTGATGAGCAGACTGATCCATCCACATCGATGCAGTCATCGGCGATAGCAATCTCACCTTCGGCTCTGCTGAGTATTGCAAGATCTATGTCAACGATAGATGTATCAATGATAGAGCCTTACTCAAAGCGATCATGGATGGCTACCATAGACAGATGGCACCGGGTGACTATCCGATGGCGATCATCAGTATCACTCTGCCCAGTGACCAAGTCGATGTCAATGTCCATCCTCGCAAGATGCAGGTGAAGTTTCTCGATAGCAAGACGATCTTCTCCCTCGTCGTCCATCTCATCCACGATACGCTCGGTCAGCACAAAGTCATGTCTATCCTCCCTCAGACTTCTCCTCAAACAAACAATCGATCATCCAGCCACGACCATCGTCCGCCTTTTGAAAAAGCCATTCAACAGGTGTCTATTCCTACGCCATTGTTTGATGACAATAGAGAATCACTCGACCAACCAAGCGGCTCACCGATTCATAAAATCCCTAACTCTCTAAATCACCAATTCACCAACTCACCACATTACAAAGTCCTCGGCCAACTCCGAGATATGTATATCATCGTCGAGAATGCTGATAGCATGCGGTATGTCGACCAACATGCTCTCGCTGAGAGGATAGCATTTGAGAAGTTTCGCAGACAAATCCATGAAGGCATAGGGTCGTCACAGACGATGCTCCATCCTCTCACCATCGCACTCCCGCAGACTGCCGATCCAGCGAGATGGAGAGAGATACTCATAGCTCTCGGATTTGATGCACATCTCCGAGCAGACAATCAACTCGTCATCTACGCCATCCCATCGATCATGGTACAGTATCAGATCGATCTGGAGAAGACACTGAGACATATGATCGATCATCAGACAGACGATGAGACAAGTACTGATCTGACACAGGCGATGACCAGACTCGTCGATAGCGTCATCGCTACCAGAGCTTGTAAGATCTCGATCAAAGCATGACATAAACTCGTCCTCCCTGAGATGCAACAACTCATCAACGATGGCTTCCGTTATATCCCTGGCTCATTCGTCTGTCAACATGGTCGTCCCTTCGTGATCGAGATAGCGAAGAGAGATATCGATACAATGTTTGATAGATAGGTCTTTATTTCGTAGATATATTTGCGTCATTGCGAGGAGGAACGACGAAGCAATCCACTATTCCCGCACATGCGTCATCCCGAGCGAAGTCGAGGGATCTCACAGCCTATATAATGCTGCCTATTTGCGTCATTGCGAGGGAGCGATAGCGGACGAAGCAATCCATAGTGAACAAATTCCACAACTATAGATTGCTTCGTACCTCGCAATGACTGTCTCACTGTTTTACTTCAATAAATTATGACCATCACTGTCACCTACTTCCCTCACGGCACAACTGTAGATAATGAAAACCACATATCCTCAGGTCGAAACGATGCCCCGCTCTCTGCACTCGGCATCAAACAATCACAAGACTTAACGACTCTCATCGCAGACAAAAAATTTGATGCGGTCTTTTGTTCGGATATGAGCAGATCAATCGGTTCAGCAAAATTGACTTTCGGCGATACTCTCCCTATCATCATCGATACGAGACTGAGAGAATGCAACTATGGTGTCTACAACGGTCAGTCATCGAATATCGTCGAACCACTCCAAGAACAAAACATCACGACGAGATTTCCTAATGGCGAAAGCTACGAAGATGTGAAAGCGAGGATAGAAGAATTTATCGCATCGATCAAGACGACATACGATGGTAAACATATCGCCATCGTCGCACACAAAGCACCCCAGATCATCCTCGATATGCTAGCTCATCATAAGACACGAGCACAGTGATTCGCCGACGATTGGAGAAAAACCAAGTCTCGACAACCAGGTCGAGAATATATCTTGCACTAATCATTATGACCAGACCAAATCTCTATGACTACATCAAAGTACTCGCACTCATCACGATGGTCGTCGACCATGTCGGGTTTTTTATCTTTCCTGACATTATCTGGCTCAGAGTAATCGGCAGAATAGCATTCCCACTCTTTCTCCTCTTGGTCGGTTATAATGGATCATACAAATCTAAACTCCATCTCCGAGTCATCGCTCTCCTGATCGCTCTCGGTGTCTATGGACTCTATGGCTATGGCATCCTCGATCAGGTCATGGGCATCATCCTACTCGTGATAGTCGCGACGAGAGTACTCCTCGGACGACTGACGAAACAAGCATTCTCACGACAAATCGCTGTCTGGGTCATCAGCATCATCACCACTCCTCTCATCTATCCCTGGGTAGACTATGGGATGATGGCAGTGAGCTTCGCACTCGTCGGACGGCGGATGCGTCACTATCGTGCTCCACGGGTACTCGTCATGCGATGATCGACACTCCTGGTCCACATGGGATATATGATAGCTCTGCGTCATTTCCCACCGACGACCTATCGAGCGTTATGATGTGTCGCATTGTGATTGTTTTGGATCGGCAAATACCTATATACAGAGAATACATCACTTCGTCTGACCCTATGGCGAGATGCATCTATCCTCTGGCTATCGAGACATGCTCTCATGCTCTATATCATCCATGCTATAGTCTTAATCATAATCGCACTACTTCTCTGATCATTTAGCTTATCATAATCTCTATGAAAACACTCTCCACACGACGAAAACAATATAAATGAACTATCATCATCACCCTCATTACCATCCTGTTTGCCTGACAGCTAGCTATTTTCATCTATAAACCATGGGTAATGACGCACAATTCACGAGGAGGAGAGCAAGGACGATGAGGGAAAGGCGAACGAATCTACGAACACAATAATCTGATTTCGCGGTTTGCTCTTATTATCATCATCTCATCACGGGTATATACACCGACATCGATGAGATACCGATATAGTAGAGTTATTATCATTCTCAGTATGCTTATCGTTTTCTTACACTATCAGATAGAAGCTCCTACCTACCTCTGATAAACTTTACCAATCCTATCTCTATGCCCCCCGCATCTACAAACACAAAACTTACAAACGAGAACATCGAAGAAAAACAAATCGACCTAGGACATCATAGTGAGATAGGTGTTTTTGCATTACAGGAAATACATGAAGCACTTGATACTATAGACTATATGATCAATCAGCATGATGAAAAGATACAAGAAGCACATCATCAGACCGATATCGACGAGAGGATTATCTCCGAAGTCGCATCCTATGACGGACATATCGAGACGAAAGAAAATACAACTATACAAGAGATATTTACCGAGTCGGCGAGAGAACATATACCTGCATACGAGATCGTCAGAGAATCTATCTCTGAGATAATCAGTGAGACAGATACTACTACTCCAGACTGAGATATGCATGAGCATCACAGATTCACGGAGAAAATCATCACCACAACCATACCCAACAACGATGTACAAGGCGAAACAGCCACTCTCGCACACAGCACAGAAAAGAAAAAGATGGTGCTCGTTATTATTCTCCTTAGTCTCGCAATCGTTGTTCTCGGAATAATTATCATCAGACACTAAAAACATCTTTATTAGTTCTGATATCATGCGACAATATCTCGTCCTCCTTGGAGCGATCATACAAATAATCGGTATAGCATATTATATCAGGCAGATATTCTATGGCAACATAAAACCAAATAAAGTAACATGGCTTATGCGATCTATAGCACCTATTATCGGATCGATAGCAGCATTTGCTGATGGAGTCCGTCGAGCAGTTTTGCCTGTCTTCATGAGCGGTTTCTGACCGTTGTTAGTTTTCGTCGCATCATTTTTTAGTGCCAAAGCATATCGAAAGATAGAGAAATTCGACTATGTATGTGGGGCGATCTCCTTCCTTGGATTGCTATGACGACGGATCACCAAAGAACCACTGATAGCAATTCTATTTGCCATACTAAGCGATGGATTTGCTGCAATACCCACTATTACTAAATCTCGACAACATCCACAGACAGAATCGAAGTCTGCATACGTCACTGGTCTCATCAGCGTCATTACATCATTCTTTGCCATGAAGACATACGGAATAGCAGAGATTGCTTTCCCTGTCTATATCATCATCCTCAATACATCGATCATCACCATCCTCCTGAGGAAAAAGATAGCACACCTATGGAGCAACTTACGACCTAAAATTTAGAACTTATAATTTCTTAATGCGACATACCTACATCCTCCGCTGTGCTGACGACACCCTCTATACAGGGATCACGACCGATCTCGAGAGGAGAGTTCGAGAACATAATCATAGCACTCTCGGAGCCTCCTACACGAGAGGCAGGAGACCCGTTACCCTCGTCCGATCACAAGAACACGAGTCTAGATCCGATGCTAGCAAAGCAGAACATCATATCAAAAACCTTTCGAAAAAAAGAAAACAAGCGCTCATCGACAAATAAAAAATCTCTTGAAAAATCCAAAAAAAATCCTATAATAGCACCAGCATACTATACGTGCTATTTTTATACATAGACTCACATCACAAGAGAGCAAGTATAGACAATATTTATATCATAATCATCACCACACATGATCGATCAACACACACTTAAAGAAAAAACACAGACATTCCTCAAACCATTTCAACCACTGGGTCAGGCTATAGCCGTCTTTGCAAAAACCACCACCGGCAAAACGGTCGGATGAGTCATCATCGTCATCATCGTCATCTGTAGCGTCAGTAACATCCTCCGCTCTGACCGCATGACAGACAATCATTTCTTCGACTACAAAGATGATCGTCATACTGATCCACGAGCACGACATGACAGACAGATGAGAATCTTCGATGCTGAGATGAGAGCCACACAGGACAGAATAGCGAGACATCGTGCAGCGATACAACAGCTCTTCACGATGGACGCGAAGGATCTCTCAGCACAGACCACACAGGATCCACAAAAGGTAAATCAGACTATATCGAAAGTACGCATCGTCAATGACGAACA
>CAZBFX010000058.1:0-7592 GCA_964491325.1 uncultured Candidatus Peribacteria bacterium | reverse complement strand
TATATTTTAGTCTCGGAGAGATATCTACATTTCCACATCCTGTGGAGAGGATGTGAAAAAAGAAAAAAGCTCCCCTATACCATAACGGAGCTTTTTATTTTTCACAGAGATCTATAATTATTATTACTAGATTATTTTATGTATTTTTTATTATTAGTAATATATAAAAAAGTTACTGTAAATGTTCGAATAGTATGACATTTCTATTTTTGGAATAACAAAATTAAAACATAACCTTGCAATCTTTTGATGATATTATTATTATAGACGATATGTATATACTAAAAAAATCTTGATTGCTATTATTTTCTCTACTCTATCTGGGTATTTTTTCGCTCCAATGATTTGCAAGTTATAGTCATCATTCTTTTGTGAATAATGAAAATCTTTCAAGTTGCAATAATTCTGACAGTTGTTGTGGAGGTGAAAAGGAATGTCTACAAAAATGTTTACCAAAATATGTAGTATCATCAAATTATTACAAGACGATTACGAAATATTACGAAAGTTTTGTGAGATGATGGACAGTATCTCGTTCCTCAAAACACCATTATGTCTATAAAACTTTCATCGAGAAGAAATCACCAAACAATCATAAAGAGTTCTTTCTCTTGTCATATATAGGCAAACAAAAGATTACCTGATAGAATGTATAGCTATACTATCATTTTACTCATACAATTCTCTTATGTGACATCATCATAATCACTGAAGTACGCAAAGTTCTCAGAACATTGCTCTCGCCTTTTTCCTCAATAGTTTTTTTGTCATTGTGGAAATTGTGGGATGATTATACACCAATAGTATGAGTATCGTATCTGATGCTCTCCATGACTTATGAGATAGTCTAGCATTAGGAATAGCATGGTTAGCTTCTCGTTATGCAAACAAGAAGCCCGATAACTTTCACACATATGGATATAGATGATATTCGCTTTTATCGGCATTAGTCTTATGAATTATCTTGATTATTGGATCGGTAACCATTGTCTATCATAGCATATGAAGACTACTCAATCCTGAACCAATCTATAGTATGGGTGTGATATGGTTAGCAGTTCTTGGGATCATTATCAATGGTATCGGAGCATATCGTACGCATAGCTGACATACGCAAAATGAAAAGATTATCTCTTGGCATCTCTTAGAAGATGTGCTGGGACGAGTTGCTGTATTATTAGGAGGAATTGCTGTCTATTTTACGGGATTGACTTTTATTGATCCATTGATAGCAATAGGATACTCATCATATATCTTGTATCAGAGTATCAAGAATATCTACGAGACAGTCATATTACTGACACAGTGAACACCAAGTTCAATTAACCTCATCGTATTACAATCTGATATACAAACAATACATGGAGTAGTAAATAGCCATGATATTCATTGTCGATCTCTAGATGGAGAAAATACTATATTCACCGCACATATCACGACTCATTGAATTACCGATAGTATACAGGTAAAGCAACAAATCAAAATATTACTTGCAGATAACTATCATATTCATCATAGTACATTAGAGTTTGAGCAAACAAATGAACAATGTCAGTGATGATGTGACTAATTTCCATTTTTACCTTATTATTATGTACCCATGAATAATCTCAAAAAAATCTCACCTTCTCTTATGGTGAGTATTGCGACACTCATTGTCCTTATCTTGAATATTGTTATATTTACTCCCTTCTCTATCCAATCAGCACTCCAAAACTTAGAGTCGATAAAGGTATGATGAGAAGAAAACTATGCTATTATGCAAGAACTCTTTGCAAGTGATGAGTTTAGAGGTAGTCAAAAACAGTCCTTAGAAAACGCAAAACAACAAATGTTGGGTTGACAAGCTAATGCAGCACAAGGAGAAATAAATCCGCCACATGGTCAACCTGGACACAAAGAAGAGAATGAAGCACCTACTGATTCAAATGTAGCAAAAAATATTTCTTTGGATGAAATCGAAAGAATTAAAGATGATTCAATTATTATGGGAAATAAAGATGCAAAGATTCTCATCGTAGAGTACTCTGATCTTCAGTGTCCTTATTGTAAGAAACATTTTGAAGCTGGGACTTTGAACAATATTATCGCCAAATATGATGGTAAAGTAGCAAAAACTATCAGACATTTCCCTCTTTGATTTCATCCATATGCCCCTAAAGCAGCTGAAGGAATGGAATGTTTCGCTAATGGAGATGCAGATAAATACTTCAAATATGCAGGAGCAATCTTTGCTAAGGATATCAATACCAATGGTTCACCAACAACCATCTTCGAAGTGAATAAAGAATTGGGTGGAAACGATGGGGCATTTAAAAAATGTATAGAAAGTGGCAAATATACTCAAAGAGTAGCTGATCAGCTCGCAGAATGATCAAGATTATTTGGAATAAGTGGAACCCCGGGGAATGTTCTCATCAATACAGAAACAGGCGAATTTATTGTACTCGCTGGAGCATACCCAAGTTCAGAGTTTGAAACAGTCATAAATAAATGGCTACAATAGTTTTATTTTCTAACTAATCAGATTATTATGCAAAAGAAGTATATTTTTTCTATCATATCGATAGCATTCCTCATTCTCTTATGAATAATGTTTTGATCTAAATTCTCTCAAAGTATTGGAGATGATAGTCAATGATGTACCATCTCGAATGGGGCTAGGGTATGTGACGATAGTGATACAAATAGTGGTAAGAACACTACAAATATAGTTAATGGAGAGCTAATGGCAATGAATCAGCTTTATGGTAAACCTACATTTCTCCGACGAGCTGGTAAATTTTGTGCATATTGTAGAGACAAGCTACCACAAGTAGAACAACTCATTCTTAAACAATATAAAGATCAAATAAATATACAGCTAATGACTATGGATTTTGACAAGAAACCTTTTGATACTGTCATACCTCAATCTCCTTTTGATACATTTAATTTTGAAGATTTTACCTGAAAACCTTGCGACACTTTCCCTACTTGGGTCATATTAGACAAACAATGAGAACTGAGTGCTCAAGAGTGTTGAGGGAAAATGACAATAGAAGAAGTAGCAGACGAAATAAACCATCTCCTCTAGTTAATGGGTAGTAGTTACTCTATCCATTATTCTCCTTAATCTGTCCTTCTTCTTCTTCTTCTTGTTGCATCTTCGCTTTGATAGCAAAGAAGCCGACGATGAGGAGGAAAATACCTGCGAGGACTCCGACGACGATACCTGCCCATTTCAGGATAGTCACGAGTGTTGAACTACTGCCTGATGCGAGTGATGTGAGAGATGATGTAGGAGGTGTCACTTCATCGACAGCACGACACTGATCAGAGGTGATCTCATAGAAGGTGAGGACACGACATATCTCGGGCATGATACTCACTTGGATGTCAGATTCTGGTATCTTGGATTCATTACCAGGACTATTTATCTCGCCGTCGGAGACGCTATTATCCGTAAATATTTTGATGATGTTTTGGAGATATTCTTTCACTTTGTCAGGAGATTTTGCTGGTTCTCCTATCTGTTCGATAAGGGTAAATTGTTCGATCACTCCTCATTTGAATGCTGGACTTGCATAGGAGAGGATAGTCGCTTTGGCTTGATCATAGGCATTACCACCCATCGCTGCTACTGCCTCACCATTGGCAAATTCTTTGAGAATAGCATTGACGGCAGTCACATGAGCTGTCCCGAGAGCACTCGCATTTTCTTCGGTGAAAGCACCTATCTGGACGATGGAGTCAGTTGTATCTTTATTGTTGACGATATCCATACGAAGTGTATTGAGCATCGCTTTGAGATCACTGAGCTCTTTCGTATTATTTGGGAGTATGTTGATAAGTCTCGTCACTTGTTTGTATTGAGCATCTTGGATAGCTGTGAGAGTGACATCATGATCGATAAACTCGATAACGATATCAGTCGCTTTATTGTCATAGATCATTCTCGCTGTCGTGGTGTTGAGGATGGGTTGATAGTTGACAGAGAGGACTTCATTACAGGGGAGATCTCTATCGTTACCTGATTTTCCATCATTATTACTATCATCGTGTATGTCTCTATCGATGAAACAACTTTGGGAAAGTGGTGCTACGACATGCATGATGATTGTGTTATTTGATTGTCATCCGACGGGGATGTGGTATGCTCCATTTTTATTTGTTGCTTGTGGTATAGAAAGAAGGTAAGGGACTGTTCATGCTTGCTGAGGAGTGAGTGTCACGGATTGTCTGATATAATCTTCATTGCCATAGGCATCAGTGACACTGAGGAGGATGATATGATTTCCATAGTTTGGATAGGTATAGGATTGTTGTATACCTGAAAATACTTGTGTCGCTTCTTTGCACTGAATACCCGCATCGAAACAAATCTTTTTTGATGCAATCTTTCCATAACTATAGTCTCTCACGATGACAGTCTTATCATATTGAGCTATTTCGATACGAGGTTTTAGTTCATCTTTGACGATAATAGTATCACCATTTGTGCTTACAGGAAATCATCTATAGGTGACTTGTACTCTCGGAGTGATGCCATCAGGATATGCTTTGGTGTATTGATAGCCAACGATATTGTCTTTTGTTGTCTTATCCCAGACTCCGTCAGCATCGAAGTCATATTGGATAGTTTTCTTGGCATCAAAATCAGGCCTCCCTGACAAGATCTTCGCTTTGGTGGTGAATGTGACTGTATCGCCTACAGCGACATTGACCTTGTCGACGGCAAGTGTGACGATAGGTATATCCATATTTTTTTCGCCACTGGGTGGTATGAAGATGACAGGTCATTGTCCGATAATTTGTTCGCTGGTAATCTCTCCTCCATCATTATCAGTGATCTTCACGCCGAATGTTATCTCACCAGGTTCACTCATGATACTGAAAAACTGATTTGGTGTGTTTGGATATCCTGCTTTGTATTCGAGGATTCTGGTCGGATCATCAGTCTTATAATAATACCAGAGATACTTCGTGATAAATCCGTCATTATCTTTCGGAGACTGTGCCATCACTTTGACTATCAGAGGATTGATTGTTGGATCAAATGATTTCTTTTGACTATTCTGATTGAAGCCTATTCCTACTTCATTACCAAATTGCGGGAAGAAAAGTGAGAGAGAATTGAGTGTGGGGAGATCGTTAGTGACTTTGAACCAGATACGTTGTCTATCAGACTTCGTCGTGATACTATCTTCGACGACCATATCGATATATTGGCATCCCAGTCTTTTGAATTGATACTGAAATGCTGTCGTTTTAAATATCTCATCATCGATAGGTTGGAAGAAAAACACAAGATTGTTTTTATCTCCTTTGCTATTTACTGAATCAGATGTGTTGATCCCAAATCTTTCCAGTCTCTTGATAGGATATGCACTGACAGTTCATCCCACTCATTGACATGATTCTATAGGTTTGAGGATGTTTTGTGTGCCATTGGTGACGAGATAGGCACCGACAGGTTTATCTTTCTCTCCGATAAAGACCTGTGTACTGATAGTATTGCTTTGTCATCTCTTGCCTGTGACTCTCAGTGTTACTTTGTAGTTTCACACTTTGCTATAGACATGTTTGACGCTTTTTGACTGCAAGGTACTTTTCTGACCATCACCGAAGTCTCGTTCGTAGTTGATGATATCTGTATTGGCTGTGACGACGAAGGTGATAGGGTTTCACCAGATGGTAGCTCTCGGAGCTGCGTAGATGATAGGACGAAGTGATGATGTCACTGTGATATCTTTGCTGAGTGTCGCTATCTTGCCATAGCTGTCAGAGACGACCAATGTTGCTTTGTAGACTCATGGATCGCTCATAGAGACGACGATGCTTTTGTCTTTGTCGTAGGACTGTTCTTTGGTAATCTGTGAGCTATTGCTAAACGATCGCTCATAGCTGAGAGCATCGAAACCATTGCTAACATCTCTATCGAAGCTCGATCCTGCATCTAGTACAAATTGTGATGGTTGTGTTCGATCGAGACGAGACGTGATGGTAAATTGTGCTTGCGGATCAGTAGAGTCGATGAAGACAATCTTGGACTCTTGGTTTGATTGTCCGAGTTCATCAGTGACAGTGAGCTTGACGGTATAGGTGCCTGGCTTTGCAAACTGTCTAGAGAAGTCTTTGCTTTGCTTGGTATAGATCTTTTCTCCTTGATCATCAAATACTTCCCATGTGTAGCGGTTGAGACGGGATTGGAGGGCATAGGATGCCGATCAGTCAAACCTGACGATTGTCGAAGTACTGGGATTTTCGGGTGATTGTTTGATGATGGCTATGGGATCAGAGACAGCGATGAGAAATGATTTATTCATCACATTATTTTCATTATCGGTACTGATGAGCTTGACGCTATAGGTACCATTGCTTGGGAGGATGACATTCACTGATTGTGGATTGCCTTGGATCTCTTCGGAGACATAACGAAAACCATTGACGCCGACTATCTCCCAGCGGTGTGAGATGATACTTCTCCCTCACTTTGGTTGTGAAGCAGATCCATCGATGAGGACTCATCTCTGTGCTTCTTGCGTTCCTATTTTTGTGTATGTTTTTTGTTGCAGCTTCTTCCCATTGGCATAGACGACGAGGAGAGAACTCTCTGGTGCGATATTGATATTCGTTGTGGCTTCACCATCGAGGATACCATCGGTGATATTGTTTGCACTCCTTGCGGTGAGATGTACTTGATAATTTCCCTCTTCTTCGAAGGTGTATTTGATGACTGATCACTTTCCTATCATGATATCGACACCTTGTGCGTCTTTGAAATACCAAAAGAAGTTGTTTGTCGGTATAGTGTCTTTGGATGGATCGATACTTCATCTCGCATCAAATGTCACTGTCATCGGTGCTGGTCAGGACGCTGGCGACGCTTTGATGCTTGCTTTGACGGTATAGTTGTTGCTGACATCTTTCATGATGCTATTGAGCGGTCCATAACACTGATCCATAAATGAGTCGAAAGTGAGGCTACTATATGCGGTAGCGAGTTTATTCGCTAGTAGCTGACATTGCTCGAAAGTCACACGATAGTTGTTCTTCTGTGGGAGTTTGGGGAAGAGAACCGCAAAATTGCCTGCCAATCTACTAAAAAGAGCAGGTTCGGGGTTTTCGCCGACTTTCTTCTTCGCTTGGATCGTGATGAAATCCTGCAGGATATTGTCTCGGGTCTGCGAGATACCATAGTTGGCTTGATATTCTGGCGAGACATCCGCCATGACGAAGGCAGTGGCAGAGATCAGTGCCAGAAAGACATATCATCGTCGAATTTTGGTGAGGAGACGCATAGACGAAGCGGGAGAATAGGGTAAATGGGGACCTGCCTGACGGCAGTCAGGGAATAGAGTTGCGAGTTATGTGTTTCGGGTAGAGGAATTGGGCAGACAAACTATCTTCCTTTATTATACTTTTGTTGCCTTTTTACGCAAGAAAAGCATAGTTGAATGGTCTGATTGTCTTGACTTATTTGTAGGTTTGGGCTTGTAATAGGCGATAAGTTTGTTTATAAAGTTTGTAATGTTATAAAGTTCATAAGGTAGGTTATTCGGCTAGAAGCGACAAGCTACAGGTCTTGGAGTATGAAGCTCGGAACTTAT
>CAZBFX010000057.1:0-7625 GCA_964491325.1 uncultured Candidatus Peribacteria bacterium | reverse complement strand
TATCGTTGTTTGTTTTTTGGTCGGCATAGGAGAAGTCCATGATAAAACGAATTGTTTCATCATAGGGGAAAAGCGGGTGATTTGCAATATGATTTATCCTGCAAACTCGAGACTGATCTGCTGAGATATATCGTAGAGCGATGCTTGCTCTCGAGAGTCTCTACAAAGTCCCTCAAAATTTGCATTATAGACAAAAAGTGTTATACTTTATCTATATATTTATCCCAATCATCTCTATGACTATGCTCAGCCCAGCAACTCCTGATACAACAGTATGAGCTCTATCTGCTGATGGATACTCTGTCATCACTAAGGATGTGTTGTCAGAACAGCTACTACAGATAGGTTCTACATATGATAGTGTAGAAAAAGTACTATCGCATATAAAGTCTCGCTTATGAGAGTGGTGATGGGGTACAGAATCCTGAAGTATATCGATACTTGCATCCTTGGATGCATTAATCCAAGAAAATGCAAATGTGGATGTCAGTAAATCGCAGGATGGCAGTATTGTCGTTGCCCATGAGAAGGAGTTGGCGTTTTCTCCAGATGTACTTCGCACTATCTATGATGATCTATCGAACTATCAACACGATCTCTATACCAATCTATCCGAGCAGTCCAATCATATACCCCTATCGACGCTCTATCATCTCATCACACAGAGAGAATCACACAGATGAGGTATCTGATGACATATTATGATATGAGCGATGCAAGAGGTTGCCAATATAATCCTAGCCTATATGGCTTCGTCTGTTATAGATATTAGTACTGTCACAGATAAATATATCCCTCGATTGCTTCGTATGTATCATGAAAGCAATCCTGATACAGCTGCTACAGTCATCCAGACACTCAATAGAGTATATGAAGATATGAGAATGTCGCATGAAGTCGATCAGTCAGTACTGGCAAAGATCGATGCGATGAGAGATGTATTCTTGTGAGCGATCCCTAGGGATACGCTCTTGCTACGCTTTGCCCAATCTGCACTCGCAGAGCTCGCCTCGTCATGAGCCAATATCGCTAGCAAACAAGCAGTCTACGATCGTATCATAGCAGTATATTATCGTATCAGAGACAGGCAGCCAGACTTCCTTGCATTATTTCTCCCTCATCTGCAATGAGAGATGTGGTCTCGTATTCTCACCAATGAGTCGGCGAAGAAATGTCGTAAGCTGTTACAGTTATGGTATAAGGATAATCCTCTTATCGCTGAAATGAGTGGATCCTATGACTGTCTGAAGGGAAAGTATATGACAGACTTCCTCTATGGATGGCAGAGGGGTAAAAAGAAAAAACAATGAATGATACAGACTATCCATACAGCACTACATGTCGCTATTGAAGAACATAAGAAGCTTAAGATACAAGATCCTGATCTTTCTTCATTATTAGTGGGTATTGCTACGCAAAGCGATTACCATAAACAGATGGTAGAAAATCCCTATCTTTCTTCCTTATTGGCTGAAATTAAGAAAGCTGAGGAAGAAGCAGCTGCTAAAGTAAAAGCAGCGGCAGCTGCAGCAAAAAGGCAAGCTGAGGAAGAAGCACTAGCTAAAGCAGACGCAGAGAGAAAAGCCAAAAGAGAAGAATTGGAAAAGGAAAGAGCCTATCGTGAAGCATATTTAGCATGAAAGAAGATGATTGATGACCTTTTGGCTGTGAAAAATATTTCTAAGGAAGTAGAAGAGCAGCTCCTGTATATTAGGGGTAATGTTCATGTTATGTTGGCAGCAGGCTTTGATATTAGTCTCATAACACTAGAGGATAAGACATTAGTAATCAATGGGCAAAGATTTTACAGCAGGGACAAACAAATCAGAAAACAGACATATAAAGAAATGAGAGATGATCCGAAGAACAAGACTTATCCACAGTACGCAGAGAGTCTCTTCGAGATGCTAGGAGCGATGATAGGGGAGAAATTCAAATTCCCTAGTAACCGATGACAGATCCAAGATGCTACAGTAGATGGACAAACTATGATATATGCATTGAATAGTGCCAATAATAGAGAAATTTTATGAGAAATGAAACGTATGATAGGTCCTTATCGGTCTATCCCATTGTGAATTGACAACGAATGATATGTGATATATGCATCATGTATTTATAATGACTCTGATTATTGTCGTTTTGATCGTAACGATTCCGACAAAGAAGATTGCCTTGTTCGTCCTGCATTATCATAAAGCCCCTATATCAGAGTGTGATGCCCTGATCTTCTCCTAGATATACATGTGTCTCTCGGTCGAGCTATACTATCCTGCAAACTCGAGGCTGATCTGATAGATGATCAAGAGGAAGAAGAAGAGAACGAGCGTGATGACCAAGATCGCGATGAGGAGGCTTTTTACTTTAGCCAAAGTTTCTTCATTACCTCCACTAAACATCAGACGGAATCAGTAGTATATTAGCATGATCATAAAGAATCATCCTAGTACATATCCTAGTACTTTGCTCACTTCGACGATGAGTTCTGTCGCTTTGGATTTGAGATCAGGTGACTGTGCGATATAGTAGACATAATCCACCAGCTTGATCACTGCCAAGACGATGACGATATTCAATACTCACTGCTTCATGGTCTTGATCTTGTCTTCATCATCCATACCTGACATCATCTGCCAGCCATAATACCCTATCATAAAGACCGCAGTAAAGAATGCGGCAGCTCTAATCCCTGAGAATATCTGAAATGCTATCGATGTATCCAGCCTCTGGAGTAATCATGTCGATCCGCCATCTCATCCTATATCGAGACCTATTCATAGTACCCATGTCGCTGCAAACAATAGTATTCATCCTAGGAAGATATATGCGATATTGATATGCATTGACTGTACTTTATCTTCTGCATCAGCATTCATGATGTACATGACTCATTGTATGACGACAGCTCCGATGAACATGATCAGTCCTATAAACTTCAGTATATCTCGCAACTTACCACCTTGACCACTCGCATCAGGATAGAATATGGCTTTGATATTCTCCATGATGCTTTTATCTTTGTCGATTCCTATCTGCGAGAGATCAAAAAATGATTCATTACCCATCGATGGATCTTGGGATGTATTCATGACATGGTCGATGAAGTTTTGCTGAAAGTTTGGTGGATTGGCATATGCAGATCAGACGAGGAGTCAGAGACTGAGACATACACTAGCGAGTCAGATAAGTATCTTTTTCATGATAATAATGAGATCATAAATAATGATGGTATAGCTCTATTACTGTGTGAGATATTCTATGATAGCTAAGATGACTTGAATGATGACATAAAAACCACACAAGAGGACGACACCTATCGCTATATTTGTGAGATTGGTCTTGATGGTGCTAGTGTCTCCTGCTCAGCCATTGATGCTATTGGTGACCATGAGAAATCCATTGTAGACGATGAGTATCACTGCTATACTGAGTCAGAGATACATGATCCACTGGATATATGGTGTGATCTGTAGTCTGATGGCATCGAGCATGTTGGTGATTCTATACTCGGAGGCATATTGTCATTGGACGGGAGAGATATCATTGAGAGCGTTGTCTTGGATTCTATCTTCGTTGACCTGTCCTGCATAGTAGGTGAATATATCTGATGGGTTGCTACCTATCGAGCCTCGTCCTTGTCTATCAGCAGAGACGATCGTAGCAAAACAAAATATGCTGACTGCACAGATCGTGATGATAGGTTTATAGTGTGTATAGAGCCATTTGAGCATGAGAATATTTAGTATTGTAAAAGATAGTATGGTTGATTATACTCGGAGAACCTTTGTTGTCTATTTTGCCATTTCTTTGTGAGAGAGTTACTTATACATTTATTACTCTTGTGATATAGTATGCATACACGTGTCATATCGTCTTATCCTATTCATAGATCTGCTTTGCGGTATGCTATGGTGGGTGTCATATTGAGTGCTGTACTGAGTGTGGTTATCTTATTGTCTTATTATACGCTTGCTCTGATCGTCTGTGTATTCGTCGTAGGCTACGTGATCATGAATATCATCAGATGATCATCGCTCCTCCTCACTGTGCGTGATGATGGGATAACGATAGATCATCATGCTATACCCTATGATCGTATCGACTGGTATAGACCTATCGTCTATCATCCCTGATCTGATGCAGATTATCATATCACCGGCTTGGTGCTGTCTGTCGATGGTGTGTCGCATACATTTAGTTTCATCGATCATGAGCATGTCAGGCATATGATCATCAGCATAGATGCACATATCCAGAGATCGGACAGCTATGACGATACGCGATATGATGAGTTGCTGCGTGGTTCGAAGATATAGTTTTAATTTATTGCTCTCTCCTATGTTAGTGAAGTTGAATAGTATTATCCTGTATATGGTGATTACCTTTTGTGTCGCATTGGTGGTATATCCTTTTTATATACGCTTTCTCCATCGACTCAAAGCATGAAAAACTATCCGTGACCATGATGTTATGGGTCAGAAAGCATCGATCTTTCAGTCCTTGCATGGCCATAAAGCATGAACACCGACGATGGGTGGTGGTATATTCTTGGTGATCGTCTTGCTTATGATTATCTGATCCTTTGTCATCCAATATATGGGTTATACCAACAATACACTGCGAAATAGAGAAGAGACCTATATTCTCTTATTCGGTTTCTTCTCCATGGGTATCATCGGATTGATCGATGATATACTCAATATCCGTGATCGATGACGTGTCAAATGACTCAGTGCGTGGGCAAAAATGCTCGGCATGACAGTCTTTGCTTCATTTATTACGTATCGATTTTATGTCAAACTAGGCGTCGATCGAGTCATACTCTGGCCATGAAGCGATATGTTGCACCTGTGATGGCTGTTTATCCCATGTAGTTTCTTCTTGACGCTCTTTATCACGCATGCTATCAATATCACTGATGGACTCGATGGACTCGCTGGTGGTATGATGGCTATCGTCCTATCGATCATAGCAGTCGTGATGTTTACACTGAAGATCTATATCGCCACGACGCTGGTGGGCGTGATTATCTCGATCCTGATAGCGTTTTTACGATTCAATATCAATCCTGCGAAGATATTTATGGGTGATAGCGGAGCTTTTAGTCTCGGAGGGCTGATCTCGGTTGCTATCCTCTTGTTGAATATGAGAGTGGGTATCATGATACCATTTATTGTGCTCTTTGCTCCTTTTATTATCGAGTTGTTGTCGAGTTTCTTACAGATTCTCTCCAAAAAATATCTCCATAGAAAACTTTTCCCCATAGCTCCGATACATCATCTCTGCGAATATTATGGGATGAAAGAATATACAGTCGTGATGAAGTTTCGACTTATTCAATCAATACTTGGTTTGGTGACATTGATTATGATATTTTATGCACTGAAAATATAGTCTTTTATAGTCATCGCTCTCTATGGTTCTTGGTTTTGTGATTGTGTTGAGTATCGTCGGTATAGGATTGGCATTGATCATGTATGCCAACCTTTTGCCATTTATCAGTACACTCGGCGATATCAAAGAATACAATATGGCATACTATGGTGCCCATAGTGCATTGGAGAGATCATTTCTTGTCTTGAGGCAGAGAGATGCATGATTTGATGGGAGGTCTGGGATGACAGGATCCTCGTTTGTATGACCAGCATCTGATGATCTAGCATGATCGCAGTTTCTCGATAGATCGGATACGACACTGGCTCGACATATCATGGGTAGGGGTGATACTATCCCCGGCACATGACTGGGTACGATCGAGAGACATCTCGTGAGTGGCTCCAATGATGCACATATACTGCCATACAATCAGTCGCATACCATAGCACTGCGGTATGATGCAGCATCGCTCTCTGATGCCTATAGATCTGATATCGATGTTATCCGTTCACTCTCTGGATCGTGAATAGGATTGCAACTAGCGTTTAGTCTCAATGAGACACTCAAAGATCTCTTCCTGACACAGTGAGGAGTCGGTGCTGCCGACCTCGATACAGCGAGTGACTATGATGGTGATGCTACGAGCGATGATATCGCAGTCGATCGATGACGACTATGATCATATACGAATGTCGATACACTCGCCACATGATCATTTAGCATATTGCCTAGATCGGTCGTGGCGTACAGCTCATGATGAGTAGGTACTGTCATCACCAATGATGATGAATCTATCAGAGAGAGTGTGATCAACACTCCTCCTGGCAATGGTTTGTCCTGGCGGATATCACATACCATCAACCAATGATGATTTAATCCTCTCGCGACAGTCTTGTCTCCGACTGCCGTCACTCATCGTCTTATCAGCGATGAGCAGTCGCTATCGGGTGTATCATTTATCGATATGCTTGCGTGAGGGACTAATGACTACAGCTTTTATAAGCAGTCGTTGACGATCTCGCTTCTTTCTCCATTATTGACCTCGATAGGTACTCTCTATCCATTTGTCGAGTATAGAGTAGTATGTGAATGATGCGATAGCGGGGTCTCTCTCACTGGACCACAGATAGCACAGCCATATTTTCTCATCGATGCGACATCGACGGTTGGCGATTATACTGTGACTATGCAAGTCCAGAGATCTATCAGTGATGAGGTTCTGGTATCACAATTTGCAGTGATATTTTAATGTGGTAGTGATCTTTTCCTGCTGCCTATGAAGCCTGTCTCTTGTCGGATCGCTTTTTCTCTCGCTGTTCGGCATCGAGTGTCAGGAGATTTCTCCTTGTGATAAATTTTCATTTTTTATTTGCTTGATTGGTCGTCGTTCATCCTATGCCGACGGTTTTTTTTAGTTCTTTGTAGCCGAGAGCGACATGTTTACCAAATATCTCTGTCATGAGATCTGTCTTGGTATCTTTGGATGGTTTCGCGGGGATGAGTGCTGTCTGTAGATCAGTCATGCTGTATAATGCTCGATAAAGATTTTATTTACTTCACTGAGAGTCTCTTGGTCGTGAATGTGTATAGGATGATGTTTCATTCGATATTATGTTTCTGCTTCAGGAGTGAAAGTGCGTCAAAGGCATTGTGTACGCCCATAGTTGCCGGTAGCATGACGCCACTCTTGCTATGATCTATTGTGGCTACTGCGATACCTTGTGTCTGTATGTCGATATGGGTGAGGAGATCAGGAGAGGTGATCGTCGTGAGTGTATCGATGATATCGACGACGATATGATCAGTCGTCGTATGTGATTCGATGAGTCCGTGATAGAGCATATCGATCACTTGCTCCATCGTCTTGTCGGTAGTGAGTACTCCTGATGAGATCAGTAATGCTCATGTCTTATCAAATGCACTGAGGAAAATACCTCTGCTGTCTGTGAGAGCGATAATCTGTGCGACTGCTTGTCTGATACGATCGAGCATGATAGACTTGTTTTTGTAAAAGACTTGTGTATATTTGTAGTATAGTCAAAAAGATTGCGTATGCAACTTTTTTTCGTTTTTCATTCTATTTTCTCGATACAATATGAGTCATAGCTGACAGAAGTTACAGTTTCGTATAGAAGCAACACGTGGTAATGCGAGAGCGGGAGTAATTAATCTCAATGGTGTAGAGATGAAGACACCAGTCTTCATGCCCGTCGGGACCAAAGCAACGATCAAAGGTATCTTCCTCGAGA
>CAZBFX010000056.1:0-7676 GCA_964491325.1 uncultured Candidatus Peribacteria bacterium | reverse complement strand
AGATCTTTCTCGACATTGTTATAACTAAATCCTATCGTATATTCACCGAGAGCGATGATTTTCTTCTTCATCTTGAAGAGGTGGTCGCTGACAGCAATGTCATAGAGTTCCTTGATACGATTGACGATGTGGTTGACATCGATTTTCTCGTAGAGACTTCATTTCTCGTTGGCTTTCATCGAGAACATGAGACCATTATCGTTATTGATCTTGTCAAACAATGATCCCAGATCAGCAGCTTTCTTTTCTTTGATCTTCGCAGCTGCAGTCATCTTTGCTTTGTAGGCATTGATAGTGTCTGCTGTCGCTACGACAGCGAGTTTCTGTGGGAGGAGGACATTCTTTGCGAAGATGGCTTTCACTTTGACCATCTCATATTTTTCACCAAGATGTTTGTTGAAGTCGAGGAGGATGACATTGATACGTCTATCGATTCTTGCTGCTTTTTTTGCCATATGTCGAGAAAGAGAAAAAAGAGTAAAACATGTGTTTGGTTACCAATAATGCTCAAAAAAACATCATTACACACAATAATATATCATGTATAATGATGTCTCAGTGTCATTGCAAGGTCATTTGTATCTTTTTCGCTAGAGTATGTTTAGTTGATAGTTTTGACGCTAATGTCAAATATAAGGTCTTTGCCAGCGAGAGGGTGAACATTGTTGATCGTAAACTCTTTGCTATCGATATCGAGGATCTCGATCTCGCCATTCATCGTCTGAAGTTTGTCACCTTTCTTGTAGCTACTGCCATCAGGTTTACTAGGCAACTGATCGAGTGGGAGTGAGACAGTCGCTGCACCGTAGGCATCAGCAGATGCGATAGTGATAGTCTTGGTCTCTCATTGTGACATGCCGACGACTCATTTGTCAAAACCTGCGATCATCTGACCAGCTCCGACGGTAAATGGTAGTCACTGTGTATAGTTTCTCTGTGGTGTATAGAGATTACATGTCTTTGCTACAGATTCGATACTGGTATCGAAGACGCTCCCATCAGCGAGTCTCCCGATATAGTCGACGACGATAGATGATCCTGCGACGATAGTCTTGCTGGTGTCTGTAATTACGTTTTTTTGTGCATCGAGATATGCGGTGACAGATTTCTGACAGTCTTCGAGAGAGAATACTGTTGTTGTATCCGATCCTGTCATCGTGTCAGTCGTGTTGTCATTTGATCCTCATGTACATCATGTGAGTATGAGTCCACAGAGACTGAGACAGCAGAGAGAGAGAAGTTTTTGCATAGTGTGTGATTTGATGATATAAAAAGTATTGCTTTGTATAGCGATATCTGTATCGTATTGCAAGATGAAACACATGCTCGATATGATGAGATTGAGATTGTCCCAAAAATGATTGGGCTATCAGATGATCGGTACAATTGCATTGCAGGAGCTTGTACAATTTTTGTGATGCCCGGTCGAGAGTCTCTCAGGACAGATAAAGCGAGGCAAGAGGCTCTTTGTCTCATTTCTCGATCATACGAATGCGACCCCCTATGCTATCACACTCACAAGATACAAAAAAGATATCCTGACTCGTATCAACGCTCATCTCAAGAGTCTGGGTTATAGGCAGGTGATCGAGGACATTATAATTCGTAGATAGTGAGTGTCAGCATTCACTGATATGTGTCGGGTGGTGTATATCCTGGTATGACGACACGGAGAGATCCGTTGCTGCCATAGTGTGATTTGATACCTGCTGTTCATCACATTCTATTGATCATCACTCTCGGAGATGAAAGATCGACAAATGATGTCGTCCATGCTATCGGGAGATCGATGTTTGGATGTGTATCACCCGTGATGAGTTGTAGTCATGATGCCTGGAATGAGACATTTGTACTGAGGATGTTGCCATGGAGACCTCTGATGTCGGATGACTGGAGTGTCGTATAATAGCCGTTGCTGGATCATTTTCGATCTGCGACGCTTATCATGCTCGAGAGACCGATAGTTTGTGTCTGATTGCTTGCACTAGCATTGATGGTCGGGAGAGTGATGGCACTTGGCATAGTGATATCGACAAATCATGTGAGTATCCGTGTGACTTTGGCGGTGATATTGAGTGTATTGCCGACCATATCTTGGATAGTATAGGTGAAGCTATCATTATCAGTAAATGTACGAGTCGTGAGACCATTATTATTCGTGACGAGAAATGGCTTGTTTACACCCGTGAGTGTGGCGATGACATTTTGTCGTGTCGTAGTGCTAGGGTTGTAGCTGATGTATCCAGTCAGAGGGACTGTATCGATCGTCAGTGAACCCGTATAGCTGACTGATCTATCATAGGGGTTGATGACATTCATCGTGACTGTATAGACGGCATCAGGGAGTCAGGGAGATATTGTTCATGCTGCGAGTGACCGTGTACCATTACCTGCATTGGTCCCTGTATAGGTAGTACCATTGATCGTGATCGTGATACGATCGAGGGTATTGCTGACCGTCCCTGTTAGGAGAGGTGATGTATCACTACTGAGTGTCGTCGAGAGTGTCGCAGGCTTCGTATAGAGATCATAGATCTGTCATGCAGTCAGTGCGGTATTGTAGATACGGACATCGTCCATACAGCCACTGAAGTAGTTACTCGGTGTACTGTCAGCAAATCTTCCAATATTTCGTCTATTGGTCGATGTACTGAATGTGGCACTCGTCGTGTTAGTGATGGGAGATCAGCCGTTGACATAGATGGTCCTCGATGTACTGGATGTAAACACTGCAGTGACGAGAGACCATTGCGATGTATTGATGGCTGTCGTCGATGTGGCAAGACGGGCGGTGGTGTTTTGTGCTTTCGCTCTCGGAAATGTAGAATTATGCTCGAGATTGTACATTGTGTTTCCTACTGCCGATCTTGCAAAGGATACTATACCTCTAAGTGATGCTGTCGTATTAGTTTTAACCCATGCAGACATGGTGAATGGATAATTCGTGACTCATGCATTACTATTTACTTCGATATATCTATTCGAGCCATTGAAGCACATATAGGTCTCGCCATTGATAGCACCTGTCGTGACGCCGTTGAAGGCAGTTCCATTATTGCCATTGCCTGATATGTCCGTAAATACCGTCGCTGATGACTGTGAACCATCGAGATGGATACGCAGTCATGTGGGACTGTTGTTTGGTACAGAGAGGAGGATATCGTCTTGGATATAGCCTGTATTGCCATAGATGTCTTTGACTTCAGCATAGACGGTCTTCGTCCCATTACCACTCGTGAGTGTCCGTGGGTAGCTTGTAGCATAGCTGGCCCATCACGCAGCGTCTCTTGCGACTGTCGTGTCACCAAACCTCATCTGATACATATTGCTCTGGCCAGATAGATTGAGCGTGACACTAGTCGATGTCGCTACAGGTGCATCACTATCTATCGTGAAGATACCTGTCGACTCACCGACGAGGAAGTAGGAGAAGTGATGTGTCTGGAAGACAATATAGTTGCCAAAAGCTGTCTGTCTGACTGATCACCATGCATGAAATGATCGGTTTGTCCCGTTATCGCTACTGTAGATCGGCAATTTTCCAGTGAGTCACAGTGTGTTTTGTAGTGCTATCGTGACGAGTGCAGTCTGACCACTTGTGTTGATGAGATCGATGCCATGATCATTGCTCACACGCAAGACATTGCGACCTTTATGATTATAGGAGATGGCTGAGTTATTTATATCTCCGCCATAGTATTTCCCTCACTGCATAAACATCGTATCCTGAGGGACAAACATATAGTTGTCACTCAGGGCATGACGAAGATTGACGGTTGTATCTTGGCTCGTCATACCATAGGTCAGATCAATGGTTTCATTCGTTTGTTGGTTGGTGATATCGGATGCGATACGATTGATATGTTGATTGGCGACGGTCGATGCTGGTGTATTTCATGGTCAGTACAACAAAACCCCCGATGTTAGCTGATAGAGGTAACAACAGAGGAGGAGAATGGTGCTATATTTTTTGCACGATGAAATCATACTCTCAATTGTAGGAAAAGAGTGTTTTTGTGCAAAAATAAGCTCTTTTCTCTATCGAAAAGAATTGACAAATATACTGTCGTATATATCGTTATAGCTGTGAAAATGCTTTGATGGTGCGTCTTCTCTGTGCAGGAGAAATGCTCGGGTGACAGGGGAGGTTGATCGTTTGGGATGCGAGCTCTTCGGCGATAGGACAGGATCCAGCGATATAGCCTGCTGCTGTGGCATCAGCATCTCTCGGAGCGATGGCTTGTTGGTATCGATCACCGAGGATGATTCATTGTGCTTTGAGATTGGCGATAACCTTGTGCGGGAAAGCGACACGCATGACGGTACGGAGCATGATGGGTTGTATTCAGCCATCAGCAAGCGGTGCTATCACATTGTCAGGTCGTATCGCCTTGTATGCTTGTGCATGATCGTATCTGATCTGATTGTAGTGGTCGATATGCTGGAGTTCGTGATAGGCGATACTAGCGAGTGCATCAGGGAGAGCGTAGGAGAGATCATGGAAATCGCATTGCTTCTCGGCTCTCGTGACGATAATCGGGAAGATATGGAGACGACCGCAGAGATAGTAGAGGAATTTGCCGATACCGAGATGATAGGTCGCTGCACAGAGAGGAGCCATTATTATATAGCAGAGATTTTGCAGTATTGTTCTAAGTCTTAAATTATAAGTTGTAAGTTTTTCGCTTTCATTCTTTCATTCTGCCTTGCTTCGCAGGATATCTCTCATACTTTCATTCTTGATAAGTAATGCTCCACCATTCACTGAGGAGATGACTTTATCTCTGCCGAAGCTGAAGATCGCCATATCACCGAATGTGCCACATTTTTGTCCTTTATAATCTGCTCCGAGGGCATGAGCACAATCTTCGATCAACAAAAGATTTCTCTTTTGACAGATGTCACGAATCGCATCGATATCAGCAGGGATACCAAGCGTATGTTGGATCATGATTGCTTTCGTCTGGTCGGTGATGAGTGCTTCTATCTTCGTGGGATCGATATTTAATGTCTTGGGATCGATATCGCAGTAGATGGGCTTCGCTCCGGTGGCGATGATTGCATTAGAGACAGAGACGCACGTGTATGCTTGGAGGATGATTTCATCGTCATGCGTTATGCCGAGTTGGGTAAGTCCGTGATAGAGAGCGGAACGGGCGTTATAGAAGAGTTGAATAGTATTTTGGATTTTGGATTTTGAATTTTGAACTCCTGGAAAAAGGTAAGAGAGGAGGGAGGATTTGAGTTTCTCCTGATATGGTCAGGACTGTCGCTGTGATCGTTTCCATGGCAAAAAGACGAATGCCATCGCACGGCGTCGCATGGATCGGTTGAGAGTAGAGAACATATGTGCGAAGAGAGTGCGGTGCATGATCGGAGTATAGTGATTGTGTAGAGGGAATGCAAGAATAGGAATGCTAGCTTTTCTCAATATCTTTCTTTATCATTTCTATGATCTCGGGAAATTCTGAGACTTTGAAATGACCATTTTTATCGTCATAGATTTGTATTGTAGCATGTGGCAATTTCTTTCTATATTTCTCGGCATGAGCGATAGGTACTACATCATCATCCTTTGAGAACAAAAGATAGATGTTTGTGCAGTTTTTTTCTAGTAGTGAGAGATCAGATCCTAGTCTAAATCCTCCGACTAAATCTTCTGTCGGAAGTGTATTATCAAATGGAGGACAAATCAAATACACTGATAATAATTTCTTAGGGAAAATACTTTCTGATAAATATTTCGCTAGAAATATTCATCCCAAAGATGATCCTATAAGTATACAGTCGTCATCGAGTAAAGGAATATATCTTTCGAAGAATATCTTCCGTTCGCTATATTTTGCATTTTCTTGTAGTGGCATACGTGGCCTGATGATATCACAGTGCTTATCTAGATTTTTCGTCATATATGCGTCACTTCGTTTTTCTTTTTTTTCAAGAGTAACAGACTTTGTAGACAAGTAATGCAGATACTCTTGCTTGTTCTTGAAGGTCATCCCACCATGGATGAAAAGGATCTGTATTTTTTGTTTGCTCATAGACAATAATGACGATATATAAAACACTTATTTCTGTCCTTCTTTCAGTTTTTTTCTCACTAATGAAGACTTGTACATTTCAGGATGAAAGGATTCGCCACGCATTATTTTGGTTTTCAATCAAAGGCTACGACAGTAGGTCTCGAGATAGGAGTCATCGACATGATGATCGTATCATAGATAGATGATATCTGGTCTGTACTGATGGATGCAACGGAGATGGTCATCGCTATCACCGAGGACGACTTCGTCAGCGATACCGAGGTTGGCGACCATCTGTCTCCTTTCGTCCTCAGGATGGTCAGGGAGGAACTTTTTTATCTTCTCGACTGAGCTATCACGAGCGATGATGGTGATCAGTTTGCCACCCTGAGCTTTGGCAGATTGGAGATAGTGGTGGTGACCAGGATGGATATGATCGAAGGTGCCGAAAGTGAGGATAATCATGAAATAAGTTATAGGTTTTAAATTATAAGTATTAAGTTTTCATCCTAAGCTTTAACTTACGACTTAAAACTTAGCATTTACCACTACTACATAATCTTGCCATAATAGGGGAAGTAGAGAGTGACGAGATCATAGAATGCATCGATAGTCTTCTCGAGTCATCTGGCTTGTTTGCCTGTCTGTCTCTGTGTGAGGAGTGATTCAAGTTTGAAGATCTCATCTTCCACTTGTTTGCCGAGACTTTGAAAGTGGTCAGACTCGGTCTTTTCTTTGTCTCTATTTGCCTCTCTGAAATCTCGGAAGAGATCAGTATGGTTCTCGTAAAATCTCTGCAGATATTCGCCACCAAGTGTCTTGGGAGTCGTGATATGGTCTTGGATCATCTCGAGGATAGTATTTTCGATTTCTTGTTTCTCTGTGTCGTTCATAGATGCGAAGACGGAACCAAACATGCTATGGGTGGTGAGTTCGTGTCGATAGGGGAAGTGTTTGAGATCTTTGCTGATGCCGGTGATGATGGAGGAGATGGAGTTCATACGGTAGTTATAAGGTTATAAAGTTTGTAGGTGCGTCATCCTGAACGCAGCGAAGTGGAGTTGAAGGATCTTTTACTGTAGAATGAGATGCCCCAAGGGCACTTCTTTCAGGGCGTCCCTCGACTTCGCTCGGGATGACGCAGTACAGGGTTAGAAGCCAGATTGTAATTCTACCATCGTGTAGTACTCTCACTTGAGTTTCAGTAGTTCATCATGTGTTCACCTTTCTACTACTTTACCATCAGCGATATAGATGATATCATCCGCATGTTTCACTGTTTGGAGTCTATGGGCGATGATGATAACTGTCCTGCCTGCGAAGAGATTATTGAGAGCTATGGTGACTTGTTCTTCGTTATAACTATCCAGAGCGGAGGTAGGTTCATCGAGGAGGATGATGTCGGGATTTTTTAACATAATCTTCGCGATAGCGAGACGCTGTCTCTGTCATCAGGAGAGACGGATTCACTTCTCTCCGATCTCCGTATCGAGACCGTGAGGAAAATCGTAGATGAATTCGCATTTGGAGAGGTGGATTATTGTATCGATGTGTTCGTGGCGGATCGTATCCGCCTCTACGCTCATGCCATACAACAAATTTTCTCTGACCGTCCCATCGAAGACAGATGGTTCTTGGGTGAGATAGCCGATA
>CAZBFX010000055.1:0-7813 GCA_964491325.1 uncultured Candidatus Peribacteria bacterium | reverse complement strand
TGTGAAGCATAATCCTCTTTATCTTTTCTATCCTCTCTCATCATGGCATCATTATTTCTCATCGCATTACTCGGCGTCGTTATCGCTATGGTCATCGGTATGGTCTGGCATATGCCCAATGTCCCTACGGGCAAGCTGCACATGGACTACATCGGATTTAGCAAGCTCTCTGCATCCGAACAAGAAAAAACGATGAAGGCAGCACAACCGCACATGTGGAAGAGTTTCCTCGGGCAAGCTATCCTCTCCTACATGAGCTCGTTATTTATAGTCGTCGTGATGTATTATACGACGCAAGGCGGTCTCCCATCATCCATGGTCTATATGTATGTGGTTATGATTTGGCTAGGGTTTGTGATCCCTAGCTTGGGATGAAGTATCATCTGGTGAGGTCATGATCACCCCGCAAAGTTCCTCTGGGTGTATTTCATAGCTGAAACGATCTACTACTTGATTAGCTATATGCTCATCGCCTATGTCTTTCATTTCTTCTTCTAATACCACAAATCATGCATACACTCCTGCCTGGTACTCTCCATGAGCTCCCTGATGACATACGCCATGTACTCCAGCAAGATCCTGACCTAACAGACAAACGAAATGCTCTGACTCCCCTCGGTCGTAATGAGTGGATCTGTCGAGTCACGATCGTAAAAAAGGCAGAGACCAGAGCATCACATATCGAGCGTCTCTCGGAAGAGGTCGGAGCTGGCAAGAAGAGGCCTTGTTGTTGGCCGGGTTGTCCGCATCATAGAGAAAGTGCGAAGAAGTGGTTTAGATAAAGCTTATATGACCAAACTAACAGATCAACCGAATATGGAAGCTCTGATAAAAAAAATAAAGAGGAGCGTGCCCCTCTTTATATTACTTACTTTTTCTGAATAACGAGAGACCTGGTAAAGGTGACTTTTTCTGTAATCATTTCGACTCATGATTATTCGAAAATATGCCTAAACCTTTATACTTTTTTGATAGTAAGAGAGGCTTTTTAGGACATTCTGGTAAAAACAATAAATTGTTTGGCTTATCACCATCACTTTCTGTTTTGATATATCTATTATTAAACCTACTAGTTGCTGTAATGACTTTAACTTTATCTCATTCTACATTTACATAAAACTCTTCTTCTTTGGAATCTATTAAATTTACAGCCTCTTGTTGTGTTTTTCTCCAGTTCATTCAATTGGCATCTACTCAACCAACGTGGGTAATTCTCTCCCAAGCATTATCTCTTGGCTGTTTATTAACATATTTGATTTCTATCATTATAATGAAAAATAAGATAAAAGAGCCCGCAAAGGGGCTAAAACTTTAACCTGCTGATTTCCTTGGATCTTTACCATAAGTATTTCTTCCTTGGATCATTCAATCTTGCCTCTGCCATATTAGCTCAGCTCATTGGTTTTGAGCAATCTCTCTTCATCTTACAAATGCTTCTTCTTTTGTGGGTGCATGGAAGCTATCCCTTTCAGATCATGCTTTGTGTCATCTTCGCCCACCCTCAGGGTTAGGAGAGATTCGTAATTGTTTTTGAGCCATTGCTTATATAGAATAAGGATAAAGTTCACTAAATAAGTGAAAAAGAGTAGTTTTATTTTTGCATTGATTTTTACCTACTAAACCTTATACATGCTTTCACCTCTAGAAAGTTTGCTTAAGAAAGGAACATCGGATCTATTATCTATTAGTCTAGATAATAGGTTTTTTGTTTATACTAAGACCATAGATTCTAGATAGAAATTAAAAAAACAATGCTATTGTAAGAATACAAAACTTAAAGTCAACAGATACTTTATTAAGTACTATAGTACAGAAACCCGTAAATAATAGCAAAAAACTCTATTTATACTTGATATCTTAAGATTTTTCACTATACTTATCGTCATATAGTTTATATTCAATTCTATTAAAATGCTGAGCTGATTAACTAGCAAAGAACAGAAGATACTTCACTTCTATCAAAATTTCATAACAACAAACTGACATCCTCCGACATACGAGGAAGCTTGAAAAAAAATGAAAATGACCGCTCCATGAGTATTCTTTCATATAAAGAAACTAAAAGCAAAATGATATATAGACTTTGGAGAGAATACAAAATATTTAGGAATCACACCTACAACACTCAAAGTACCCATCATTTGAAAAATAGCATGTTGAGAACCGATAGAAGTAGTAGATGACATTATTGATTATATAGAAATAAATAAAAATATGACAAAAGGATCGTCAGAAGTATATGGTCTTATTGCAGAAGGGAATAGTATGAAAAATGCTGGTATTAATGACGGAGATTACTTAATAATTAAAAAACAAAATGACATAATCAATGACGGCGATATTGGAGTAGTAATTGACCAATCGGGTGATAATGAGAAAGCAACATTAAAAAGGATATATAAAAAACCTTCCTCTCTTATTTTAAAGCCTGCTAATGATGATTTCCCTACTACGTTTATATCAAAGTGTGTAATTAGAGGAAAACTTGTATGAGTCATAAGAAATTATCAATAGCATTTATAGAATATAGCACTGACTATGCCTACTCACCTCTCCCTCTTCCAAGACAAACAGATCCGTCGTCATCGAGACGAAGTCGCTGAGAAGCGATGGTTTTCCGTCGTCGATATCATCGAGATCGCATCCTGAAGCTCCGATGGGAGAAAGTATCGAAACAAACTCAAACAGAGGCTCAAAGCAGATGGGTCCGAAGTGGTGACAAATTGTCACCAACTGAAAATGATTTGAGGTGTCCGAAAAAGTCGGACAACTGAATATACTCACTGTGAGGGTGTGCTCAGTCCCTCAAATAAAGGATTTTAGTTTATAAAACTATGATACTATGTCACAACAACTTATCACTCTCGTCCAACAGGCCTTTGAAGATATCAAAATGCAAGATGATACATGATTTGAATTCTGGAATGCAAGAAATCTGATGATCAAATTATGATACAAAAAATGGGAAAGATTTAGTCTTGTCATACAAAAAGCCAAACAAAACTGTATCAATAGTGGTGGAGTCATACAGGATCATTTTATAGATGAAAAGGACTTTTTCCAGGAGGCTGGAAAAACCCGGACCGGCTGAAGACCGAGAGAAAATTATTACCTCACTAGATACGCTTGTTACCTCATCGCTCTCAACGCTGATGCAAGATTAGTAGAAGTCTCATTAGCAAAAACATATTTTGCCACCCAAACGAGGAAACAGGAAGTCCAAGAACAAAGAATCGAAGAAGACAAGAGGTTAACAGCAAGAAAAAAACTCAAAGAAAATGAAACCAAAATAGAAGAAACCGTCTATCAGAGATGAATTACTCAACCCGCAGAGTTTGCAACATTCAAGAACAAATGAATCGAAGCTCTCTACCATCTATCCGTCAAGGCATTAAAACAAAGAAGATGAATAGCTAAACATAGAGCATTGGCAGATTTTGATACAGAGGTAGAATTGAGAGCTAAAGATTTTGTCTATGCAATCACCGATCACAATATCAAACAAAAAAATCTCACCTGAAAATCAGATCTTGAAAAAGAATTAGTGGATAATAGCAAAGCAACAAGGAAAACACTGATCGAAAGAAATATCATCCCCGAGAAACTCGACAAACAAGAAGATCTAAGATTGATAGAAAAAAGAAGACAACAAGAACAAGAAACCCAAAAGCTAAACAATATATAGAACAAGTTGAGATGTCGGTTCAAATCAGACAACTGAATTACTCTGAGATAGTTACAAAACATAACCAACTGAACTTATCTTCAATTCCTCCTGATACTTCTTTCTACTCTTTGCTACTTCTTTCTACTTTTTTCTACCTTCTTTTACCTCCTCCTCCCCTCCTCCCATGCACAAAATCATGCCTATGATCCGATGTATCGCCAACGGCGAAGCCCAAGCACAGCACTACTGCAGCATCTTCCCTGATGCCAAGATCACGAAGAGCAATCCTGTCGTCACGACCTTCGAGATCTACGGACAGACACTCTCCACCCTCAATGGCGGAGCAAATGATAATGCCACCCTCAATCCTTCGATCTCCTTATCGCTCTGGATTACTGACGCAGACGAGACCAAACGCATCCGAGATCTCCTCGCTGACGGCGGGTCAGTCATGATGCCTTTCGCTGCATATGAGCGAAGTCCTGCCTATGGTCGATGTAATGATAAGTATGGCGTCTCTCGACAAGTCATGTATGACAACCGCCCCGAGTCCAAGGCGAATGCTCTCGTCCCGAGTCTCATGTATACCGGAGCCAACAACGGCAAGACCCAAGAAGCGATGGAGTTGTATACGAAGCTCTTCCCTGCCAGCACGATTGATTTCACACGACCATACGGAGAGAATGCTATGGGTGAAGATCCGACACATCTCAATCATGCAGAGTTTAAACTCGTCCACCAGCAGTTCATCGCGATGGATAGTGGCATGGATCATAAGTTTAGCTTCAATGATGGTATCTCGCTCTCTGTCTCCTGCAAAGATCAAGATGAGATCGACACATATCGAAATGCAATTATAGCTGACGGTGGTCACGAAGTGCAATGTGGGCGATGTAAGGATCGCTATGGCGTCTCTCGACAGATCGTCCCTGTCCAGCTGTGAGAAGCGTTGTTTGATGCTGATCCTGCGAAAGCGAAGTACGCCATGGATGCCATGATGCAGATGAAGAAGATTATCATAGAAGATTTATATCAAAAATAATCATTTTATGTTAATTGGACTCTATGGCAAAGAAACAAACTCTCATAGATGGATATACTATCAAATATCATGCCAATGGTCAAACTATCTGGTCTAAAGGTAAAGTAATTGATGGTAATGCTGATGGATATCGAGAACGATATCGTATTGATGGCACACTCAAACGCTCCGGTCATTTTCACCAATGAGAACCGACGGGAGAGTGGATTACTTATGATACAGCAGGTCAAGTCTACAAGATCAGTCAAAAGTAATCTTATCTTCTCTATCATATCACCATGAAAAATCCTACAGCTCGCCGATTTGTTCCAAAAACTTTTGGACGATGATTTACTCCGGTCACGCGACAAGGACGACTCTGTGTAGTTGTATTAGTCGCAGTGATCATGTGATCGGCCTATGAACACAACTTTTTCACGGAGACATGACCAGACTGACAAGAATATATATGATTTTTGGTAGATGTATTTGTGATCGTATTCTCGTCATTATGGTATATGGATAGACACACTGACGGAGATCTGAAACGAAGACGAGGTCAGAGAGACTAATAATATCCTCCCCTTTTACTACCTCATTCTATGATCTCTATGTCACTCACTGATATACAAACATATAATAATCTCCTCTCTCCCGACGAGAAAGCAATATGCGATAGCCTGATGCATACCATCAATACGAGCCTGACCGATGCAGAGTCCAAGATCCGACATGGACATCCCGTGTGGTTTCTCGCTGGCAATCCTGTCGTCGGCTATAGCAAACAGAAGAAATGAATCTGCCTCCTCTTCCGAAGCGGACAATCTTTCGATGAAGAGAATCTCCACCCCGAGTGAAAATTTAAAGCTGCACAGATCTGCTACACAGACAGCACGCAGATAGATACGACAGATCTGCAACGCTGGCTCGAGAAGTCCAGAACTATCCAACGAGATTACAAAAACATCGTCAAACGTAGAGGTGTACTTGAGAGGTTGTAAAGAGCGTTAAATGATTTTTTTATTTTACCCACAGCACCATGTTTACTCTCCAGGATATCAAAGACGCTCATGCGAAAGTACAGAGCGGTGCAGACTTTCCCCGCTATATCCAGGATCTCATCGACCTCGGAGTCAGATCCTATACGACCTGGGTAGCCGATGGTCATGCAGACTACTACGGTGATGATACACCAAGCATGCACTCTGACCCCAAATACGCCCAGCTCACTATCAGCGACACAGTCGATAGAGAAAGTTTCCTCCACGATCTCACACTCCATCAACAGTGAGGCACAGATTATATGACATTTTGTCGTGATGCAGCCAAAGCCGGCGTCGCCACACGAGTCATAGATATGCAGGCTATGACCTGTACATATTATGATAGTCACGAGACTGTCATCCTCGAAGAGATGATCCCGTCGGTATAAATACTTTTATCTTTTCTTTTCCCATGTCCTCTCTCTACATCAACCTCCCTGTCTCTGATCTCGCCAAAGCCACTGCCTTCTATGAAGCACTCGGATGGACAAAAAACAAAGACTTTTCTAACACGGATGCGTCTGCAATGGTTTATGATGATACTCTCTCGGTCATGTTATTGACGCATGATTTTTGTAAGGGATTTCTTCCTGCTCACAAGACGATAGCAAATTCGCACGAGACATGCCAAGTCCTCAATGCACTTCAGCTTGATAGCAAAGAGCAGGTCGATATATTCTTCGACAAAGCAATCACCGCAGGAGGGAAAGCCACTATCCCTGCCTACGATCATGGATTTATGTATGGTCGTGATTTTGAGGATCTCGATGGTCATATCTGGGAAGTATTTCGGATGGATCCGACACAGATGCCACAAGCATAAGAGTACTTTATTTCTTCATTATGTGTATCATGGAACATATCATCGGACAACACACCATTGCTACTGGCAAGCATCTCACCATCAAGTGAGTGGATATTGATTTTGGCAATGGCAAACAGGCGGTATTTGAGATGATGACATTTAGTGGTGATGAATCCTATCCGTGATGAGCTATCATCTGTGCCTATGATGATGACGGTCGTGAGATCATTATGATCGAACAGTTTCAAGTAGCATTAGGTACGAAGACATTCTTGCTCCCGAGATGAGGTGTTATATCTGGTAAAAATATCCTCGAGTCTGCTCAGCAAGAACTGCTGGAAGAAACATGATACGAAGCATCGGAACGAATACAACTACCGACTATCTACTCATCACCATGATTTTTTGAACAATATACGACGATATTTCTCGCAAAGTGAATACAGGTTAGTGAGCAAACTGCAGAATGAGATGAGATCGAAGAGACGCTTGTCAAGAGAGTTCCGCTAACACAGGCAGTCGATATGATCATGCAATGAACGATTGTCGATGCCAGAACTATAGCAGGTATTTTGATGGCAAGAGAATATCTTACAAGATAATTCCCTCAAATCAATAACCGCAGAGCAAAAACACTAAACTTCTATTTCTTTACTGCCAATACACTCACGCGAAATAAAATCCAAGAAGAATATTATGATTATAAAATCAGTCATTGATACATGATATGAATAGATAGTGTAATATAATATACATCTTTACCCATCCTCTTCTCGCATGTCCTTATCATCACTCATGACCAATGTATCCGTCTACTGACCTATGGGACTACTCGCTCTCGCTGGCGGTTTTATCCTTGGTTTCATCTATCGTCGAGTACTGAGACAAGTATTTCCTCAGACTGTCAGAGGTCAGCAACACAACATCATCACCAATGGTCGCATACGGAGAGCTAGTATAGGATGAGTCCTTCTCATCATAGCAGTACTCACCGATTGGAGTCCACGACTATTATTTGCATCAGGATTTTGTTTTTTTGAGGCTATCTTTAGTCGGTGTGGATTCTATGCTGCCATCGGCAAGACTAGTTGCCCATTGGAGTAAAAAATATATCGTATATTTTTATCTTTTTTATCACCATGCAAACTCTCCACTTCACTACTACTATCCACGCTCCAGTCTCCAAAGTACGAGACAGCATGCTCGATCATCCTAGCTATGAACAACGAACGACAGCATTCTCTCCATGATCGACCTACACATGATCTCGAGAACAA
>CAZBFX010000054.1:0-7889 GCA_964491325.1 uncultured Candidatus Peribacteria bacterium | reverse complement strand
TATTATCCATCCCATGCTGTTTCTCCATCTGGACAAACTTCATCGTCGGAGCATGAAACATCAGCGATACTTCACCGACTGGTCCATTTCTATTTTTCCTGACCAAGACATCCGTTACTCCCTTCTTCTCGGGATCGTCTGGATCATAGTATTCTTCTCTATAGAGCATGAGGACCACATCGGCATCTTGTTCGATAGCACCAGATTCTCTCAGATCAGAGAGCTGAGGTTTCTTGTCCATACGCTGCTCGACGGCACGAGAGAGTTGTGATAATGCTATGATAGGCACGGAGAGTTCTTTGGAGAGTTCTTTGAGATTACGAGAGATCTGCGATATCTCTTGGACACGATTTCATTCGAAACCTTTGCCGGTACCAGTCATCAGCTGGAGGTAATCGATGATCACGAGATCGAGCTGTCAGGATTCGATCTTGAGTCTCCTGAGCTTAGATCTCAACTGCCCTATCGTCGCTGAGCTGAGGTCATCGATATACATCTGACTACCTCCCAGCTCCTCCATCGCTTCACCCATCTTTATGAAGTCATCGTTGTCGAGCTGTCATTTGGATATCTTAAACATCGGGATATTGGAGACAGTCGAGAGGAGTCTATCAGCGATAAGTTCTTTGGTCATCTCGAGAGAAAAGAATGCGACCGATTTCTTTTGCTCCAGTGCTGCATTGATAAAGAGATTGAGTGAAAATGCCGTCTTACCCATCGAAGGTCTCGCTGCCAAGATGACAAGCTCTCCAGGCTTAAATCCTGCAAGCATATCATCCAGTATCGGATATGCAGATAATACCTTCCCTCTATCCAGACTACCAGGATCATCCACGATCTCCATATATTTCTCGACTCTCTCTCCGAGCACCTCTCTGATATGGACGAGTTTGTTGTTGAACGAGATCTGTGTCAGATCAAATATCTTTTTCTCCAGATTATCCATGATCGTCAGTGTGTCGACCTGATCATACACATGACCGATCATCTGCTGACACGTAGTCAAGATCCTCCTCAGGACGGATTTCTCCTTCACGATCTCAGCGTATTCGGGACACATCGATGTCGTGAGTAATGTCGTAGAGAGATCGTAGAGGTAATCCATCCCACCGATCATATCGAGGAGATCTTTCTTCGTCAACTGATCTGCCAACGTAATGACATCGATCGTCTTGAAAGACTGCTTGAGTGTCAGGATGGCATCATAGATCGCTTGATGTTCCCTCGTATAAAAATCTGTTGCCACGAGAGCGAGATTATCATAGATATCCAAGACATCATTGTCTAACAGTATTCACGCTATGACTCATTTTTCTGCGTCGATATTGTGAGGAGGGAGTTTGAGATCTTCGAAGGAAACCATTAATCAGTTGAGAATGAAGAATTAAAAATTCAGAATTATGTAAAAGAAAATATAACATGTTAATCTAAAGTAATTCTTAACTCTGCATTCTACACTCTTAACTATAATTGTGGTAACGAGAGTGTTGTCTGTAAACGCATACTATAGAGATCCATCTGTCAGGGAGGTATTTTGGAGAGTCGATTCTTCGCATAAAGTTTGGTCGTATACTGGATAGTGACAAATGGGCTGATCTGATAGCTATCCTCTGCCCATGCGAGATGAGGATCTTTGCGAGGTGAGATAGTGAGATATCGATCGCTGATGGTGATATCATTGACAGAGAGATTGATCCACCCGTCATCAGCGTCAGACGGCAGATGAAATCATGTATACGCTCATCAGACATTCGCTCCAGCACAGGAGAATCACGCTGCATAGTCACATGCCCATGTATCGATCTGTCCATCATAGACTCATGATGATGTCGAGAGAGAGAAGTCATGATATGTCCCAGCATCTAGTCATCTCAACTGTAACATTTGCAAGACATAGAGCTTCTCATTGTCTGTAGATCCAGTAACACCATCACGATCTCGATCTCACTGTTCGATGAGTTTTCTCCTAAAATATATCCTCTGCTGTCCATCATGTGAGAGCAGATACAACTCAGGAACAGATCATGTCGATAGAGACGGTCACATACCCATATCCTGATCATCATCATCACGGAGTGCACCGAGGACGAGATCGACATCATCTTTGATATCGGTAAATTGTACAGCATACTGACCATAGGATTGATAGCCTGTTCATTGTAATAAGAGCGACTGTTTGGCACGATCCATACATACATCTCACTGCGATCGATCGACACTATCTTGTACTCTATAGCGTCCATCTTCGAGTGTGGGGTTATAGCTGCCTCATGGCACTCTCGATGAACAATAATAATAACGATGAGCCGATGGATCGACCGATCAGAGAGTATCGATGATACTATTGGCATTACCATATGCGGTAAAAAGCGAACAATGGACATCGACTGATCATGGAGTAACACATCAGACACTCTGTCTATTGAAATATTCTTCATAATCAAGTGAATAATTTCTCGACAATGTCTGAAACTTCTCCATCAAGAAATAACTCTCTTGTGTCAGATGCTGTCTCGCTTGCTGTCATCACTTTATCTTCACCATGTCGATAAAAAAACTCGTCACCAGCGTTATCACGACAAAAAAGAGTGTCATAGCGATAATCACTTCTAAGAGAGTGAATGCTCTATAATATGCTGCATGATTATTGTGCATGAAAATATAATAGTATGCAATGAATACGAACTACAATTACTTCGTGGCGTTGAGTTCGGTGAGTATACGATCGAGCGATTTCTGTGTCTTATAGGAGAGTATTCATTGTTTTTGTATTTGACCAACACTAGTCAGGAGAGAATCCCTGATAGATCTCTTGGTGGCCAAAGACGATGCCTGACGATATTCTATGAGACGAGACTGGAGAGAGTTGACTTGTCCTCTCTCTGCACGGATAGCCTTCTTTCGCAGAGATGCTTGTTCACGCACAGTGAGGGCAAATCATGACAGTCAATGACGATATGAATTAGCATAAAAGTCATTGAGCGAGGTGATGAAGATAGGAGACAGCGATGTCGATGTAATCGTCGATCCGCTTGTCGCAGATGTCGACACTATCGTTGACGATGGTATTGCCGCTATACTCTGATTGAGATCATTGATAATACTTCTGTAGTTTGCTCTCTGCAGATGGGTCATGCTCGTCAATAATCCACACTGGAGAGATCATGATTGATAAAATTGTTGTTGCATCAATCAGACTGTCTCATGGAGACGCTGCATATATGATGATCATGTCGACACGTCACCGAGACGCTGTGCAAACCAATCATTGATCTGCGTATGATACGAAGTCAGAAATTCTTGTTTTTCTTGATTAATATAATCGGCGAAAGGTATGATGTCTTTGTAACTATGAGAAAGTGCCGTGATACGCTTATCAAGTCATGAACCCATAGTAGCCAGCATCTGTTGACGATATGATGCTACGATACCATTCATCTGTGATTGTGTAAATCCGAGCGATGTCTTACTCATTCATATCTTTTGTTGTCGGTCAGCAGATGTGCTAATCATAGTATCGACTATTCTTTTATCTGCCAATAATTGCGTAAGGAGTGTTCTATTTTTGCCGATAATACGATCCAGAGACTGGAGAGAAATGCTACGATTATTGGCAATAGAAAGAGTCAATGCATCTATCATGGTATTATACTTCTGAGTTGTCGACTCGATACGCTGTTTCATGAGTGAGACACGCATATCATTGGCAGAGAGCGATAGTAGTGATGGTATATCACGATCGATAGCTTGTCGATCAGCCTGGATATCACCAGATAGTTGCTCGATCAATGCGAGTGATAGCTGATCACCATCGGCGAATGGGATCTGCAAACACTGCAATACACTGACCATGTCTCTATAATCTGCTCCTGTTCATGTACCGATGCGTAGTGTATGGGCAAGCGTAGTGATTTTCTGACTGATAGTATCGTGACGACTCTGTGAAAACTCAGTCAATGACATCGCGACTCCTGTAAGCGGAGATAGAGCCTGTGATCATGTCAGCCCCATTCCTGTTGTTTGAGCATGTGAATAACTTATGACAGAGACAGCAATCATCAATCCCAAACAGATGATAGTTTTGGCAGAGGATATATACATCAGTGAAGAAAAGAAAATGTAAAATATACTATATACGAGAGTATATGTTTGTCATCTAGAAATCAATAGCAGATGGAGAGATTCGTTGCATTTATACGATAATAAATATATAATTAGTATATGATTCGTAACTTTTAATTTTCAATTCTTACTTGCTATGGTTCTCATCCCTACCGTCATCGAGAAAACACACAAAGGCGAAAGAGCATACGATATTTATTCTAGACTCCTCGAGGATCGCATTATCTTCGTCGGAGGGGAAGTAGAGACACATATGGTCAATACTATCATCGCACAGATGCTCTATCTCGAGAAAAAAGACCCTGACAAAGATATCATCATGTATATCAACTCCCCATGAGGTGAAGTCTATAGCGGTATGGCTGTCTTCGACACTATGCAGTATCTCAAATGTGATGTCCAGACGATCTGCGTCGGTCTCGCAGCATCGATGGGTTCGATGTTTCTCGTCGGAGGTACGAAAGGTAAGAGATATGCACTCCCCCACTCGAAGATCATGATCCATCAACCACTCTCTGGTGCGAGAGGCCAAATCTCTGATATGGAGATAGCAGTCAATGAGGGAATTAAATTAAAGAAATTACTGACACAAATCGTCGCCGATCGTACAGGACAGAGTTATGAGACAGTAGCGAAAGATATGGATAGAGATAATTGGATGACATCAGAAGAAGCTCTAGAGTATGGCATTATCGATAAGATTATTAAAAGGTAAGTAACTTTATATCATTGGAATATAAGGTTGTCCATGGAAACAATAAATGGAGCACATATAGCTATAGGTATAGAACCATCAAGCATGGAGTCTTTTATCAAGCTACAAGAGTTAGTGCAAGCAAAAGCACAAGAAAAGATTGATACAAAAACAATAAAGGCGACAAAAAGTCCACATATCACAGTGGACTTTTTATGACAATCTACATTAGAAATATGAAAGGAAAGAATGCAACATACAATAAAAAGATCAAAATTAGGAGAAGGTTTGAAAGATATACAATTAGGTACGATTAAAAGCTTCACTTCCAATAAAGAAAAAAATAAATATATAGTTTATATAGAAATAATCGGATGAGAAAGTTTCTTTCAATCCTTAAGGGACGATTGATATTCTATTCAAATACCTCACATAACACTATGTGAGATAAATGATACTTCACATCCTGAAGAAGCGATCTCCTCTATACTGCAATGACTGAACGAAGATAAAGATATTGCAAATTATATGAGAGAAATACTTATTAATACGAATGTAATTGAACTAAGATATAAAGACACAATAAATCAAACAGCTCAAAAAATAGTTAATGCAATCTCTTAAAAGACATATCCATCAACAGCTCTCTAGTGCCAGAGGTCAAATCTCTGAATGGTGGCGAAAGATATGGATAAAGATAAGTGGATGACCGCCGAAGAAGCTCTCAAATATGGTCTTATTGACAAGATTATCTCGAAGTAATAATAATTTATCTAAAGAGATGATTGAATGTATATAACCACTCTCTACAGAGTCAAAAAAATGATATTAGATATCTTTAACTAGACGAACATTGTTGGTATTTTCGTCTGTGGTACAGCAGTTTCTATCATAAGACTCTGAATTTGTGGGACCTTTAAATTGACGAAGAACAGTATGTTGATGATATGTTTTGTATATAGTCGATGTCCGATATCGTCAATACATTTCTGTTAATAGCATAAACTGTCTGGCCCTAATAATATTTGTTTTTCATGGCATTTGCATAATCATTGCATCATAGTCTGAAATATCTGGATACAATTCAAATCTTACACTACGATCTCCGTCCCATGATTCTATATCTTTTGGAAGCCTCCATCAATTACCTATCTGATTGACAGAAGCTTCCGCAGATGATTTATTAACATCCCTTAAGAAATCTCTATATTGAAGAGCCAGTCATATTGTATAAAACTCTATCTGTTCATTTGTTATTTTTATAGTATCTGAAAACGCCACAACTTCTTCTAAAGTTAATTCCTTAGTGAGCTGTTCGAAAAATTCTCTTTGATGAACTGTAAGTGCATCCAAAGACATACCACAAAAACACGCTAAACGCTTTTTTATACTATTATCGCCAACCAAAGTATCAAATAAATCTGAACCAGGAAAAAAAGGAGGTTTTTCATGTCCTTCTTTTTTATACTGAATTCCTTTCTTTAATCATTCTTCACACATTCGGATACAAACATTAATTAAAACCAAAGAAAAAATTATCATATTAATACACCTTCAGCTAGAAGAAGTATTTTGTAACAGCTATATTGCTATTCCGACTTTTTCGGACATCTCATGTTACAATTCGGGAACATAACACAAAGTATATAAGAAAATACCTTCCGCAAGTCAATAGATATAAAACCAAAAGAATAATATTGGTAATTTGGATAGCAATTTTGTCATTTCGTGGAAAGTCGAGAAATCTTTTATTAGCTACCATAAAAAGATTTTCTCCATTTCACTTCGTTTCAGTCTAAATGACAAAACCATCCTTCATTAAAAATACGAAAAAGTATAGTGTGGAAGTCATCACTCACAACTTATAATTCGGAGTTTATACTACCCCTTCTCCACCAACTCCCCTTTCACTTTCTCATAAATCTCCAAAATCTCTGGCGATGGCGTGAAGTTCGGGAAGAGAGCTTGACCGAGGGTGATCTTGGTCTCGATACGATCTGCGACTGCGACTGTATTGTGTATCATCAAGTCAATCTGCTCAGCTGACCATCACTGCGAGACGAGATGCTTCCTCACATCTTCTTCACTGAGGATATGATGATCTCCTTTGACATGACGAGCATCTGCATCATAGATCTTCTTACCATCCTTGATAGCTAGTGCACTATGATAGATAGACTTATGACTCTCGAGGATATAGTAAAATTGGCTAATTGCGACCGTTGTCAGAGATTTTTCTTGAGCATAGTGTCGAAGTGATGTATGCAGTGATTGAAGCTCAGGATAGTGAGTGTAGGATTGTGCAGTGATAGCGATCAGGACATTGTCCGAACCTAGACAGTGGATACACTGATCTATCGTAGTCTCCAGCGATGTAGCATCCTGATACGATACATAGGATCACAATCCACCGAGGACAGCTATGATACCTTCGTGATGTCTCTCTAGCAGTGGTAAATCAACGACAGGGAGCTCATCGACAGCCTGTCCATAAGCATCAGAGACGAGACGCATCAACTGGTGATAACCTTCAGGATTAGCAACCAGCAATGTGATAGTGGGGATTTTCGTATTGCGTTGATGACGATAAGCAGACAGATAAGGTACGAAAGGTATCTCCACACCTATGATAGGTTTGATGTTTGTCGATTTTGCTTTACTATAGAAGTCGACTGCACCATACATACCATAGAGATCAGCAATAGCGACTGCCGTCTGTCACAACTCCCCTATTCTTGCCAAGAGATCATTGATCGAACCAAGTCACTCGAGAAGTGAATAGGTACTACGGGCAGACAAATGGACAAACATCTTCTTGCTATAAAGATTAAAGATCAATAGTATAGGATCATAGTATATATTTTGTCTCCTTATGCAAGATAATTATGATGTCAGCTCATCACTTTCGTATTATTATCATTTCTTTTCTGCTCTTCGTGATATGATCGCCTTCACTCCTCTTCGCTGCTAGTACATGGAAGCTATCGGGTATCGATATCATCACTCGTAGTGATCGATGAGCCAACGAATCGCTTCGTTTCAAGACATCAGCCATACTCCATTCGGGTAGTGA
>CAZBFX010000053.1:0-8063 GCA_964491325.1 uncultured Candidatus Peribacteria bacterium | reverse complement strand
ATAACTCCAGATAAGCAGAACGAGCTCCACAAAAATATCGACAACTCGAACCATCGCTAGAACGGAGCGAAGCACTATCGCCACTGACTGTCACTGTCACGATACATGTTTCTGCATCTTTATTGCCTTCGCTATCAGGCGTCTTGACGATAGATTGCAACTGCGTGGGAGATACTTGCTCTGCCTTTCCTTCGAAAGAACAACTGAATTGATCTGTTCCTACTGTCTGAGCAGATATATCATAATTACCATCCGTATCAAGAGTAATGGAAATATATTCCTTAGCATCATTACTCATAGTACATAGTTCATCGAAGTACGAACCTCATTCGGCGATGCAATCTTCCTCGCTTTTGTAACCAGGACTATATGAAACATCGGTAAGATGACTAAAGGTACCAGTAAAATTAGAACTTTGTGGATAAGAGATAGTCTTCTGACATCAGCCTACTATAAAAAGCGAACATAACAATAAGAGAGGTAAATTCCTCATGATGTAATAAATAATGATAAAATATTTATAAAATACCCTAACCCACACTCCTCCCTGCCAATCTCCCTGTAGCCTAGCTACTCGTGAGATTGTAACTACTCACGAGGGAGATCATCCAGCCATATACTACCAACACTATTGCCGCAAAAATCATAACAAGCATAAGCGTCATTAGATCTTAATGATGCATGATTATTTTTCACCGCCACTGTCGCAATACATGGCATATCATATCATGATCGATATGATATAGATTGGATCTCGGTGTCAGATATCTGTCTTGCTGCACCTCGAAAATGACAACCACCTCAATCTCTCCCTACCGTTTGTGTATCAATATAATACAATCCATTATGATGGGATATAATAGAGATATATTCCTCTATAGCATTGTCTATAGTACAGGGCAAATATTGATCATAAGAATCATCATAAATGCCGCCCTTGCTTTCACATTCTTGCTTATTATACATATTATAACTCACAGGACTTAATTGACTAAACTTCCCTATGAAATGTGATGGTTGAGAAAACTGCAAAAAATCATCACCTGTACAAGTATCTTTATCTTGATAAAGGGTATATGTTGCTTCATATTGTGAATAGAAACTATGACTATTACAATCATTGTCACTCTTGATGACACCAAAGGCACCACTCAAGAGTTTGACTCTGCTTCAATGTATTGGCATACCAACGAGAGATGACGTGAGATTGCCTATATCTATCTGACCTGTCTGTATCAGAGAAAGATGAATATTAACTATATCATCATTACTACCTCAACAACCTGACAGTAAAAAGACGAAAGCAACAATAATCAAAAGAGAAAAGGATTTTTTCATATATCGAAAGAAAATAATAAATTACTATCGTTTTCTATCTTTTCATACCCTAACCCACACTCCTTCCTGCCAACCTCCCTGTGGCCCAGCTACTGGTGAGATTGTAACCTCCCGTGACGCCATCGATATCCATAATCTCTCCTGCGAAGTAGAGTCATGGACAGATGCGAGACTCCATCGTCTCGGGATCAATCTCATCAGTCGACACTCCCCCTGCCGTGACGAACTCATCACCAGGTCTACGCTGTATCAGTGTCAGTACCATACCTTTGCCAAGTGCATCGATGAGCGACTCTCTCATCGCTTTGCTCAGCTGTGCTCCAGAGAGCAAGACATCGATCTGACAGTATGCCAACAACTCGACGACAAATCTCTCGGGCAAGAGTGTCGAGAGGATATTTTTGAGAGATTTCTTGGGTGACGACTGCACAGCAGTCGTGATCATCTGCGATCGAGCATGACTAGGACGATCTGCATCGATGACGCATCTGATAGTGACAGACTGCTCTGCTGTCATAGCCTCATAGGGTATCATCGACGAGAGACGAAATGTCACCGGACCCGATATCCCGAAGTGGGTGAACAGAAATGGTCAGACCAAGAAGTCAGGATCGGGTAATGCTGTGATACGATCACAGACCAATCTCGCACGAGGGAAGCTGAGTCCAGACAATATCTTGCACCACTCCTCTGCCACGAGGAAACTATTGAGCGATGGTCATAGTGTCGTGATACTATGTCCGAGTGCTTGTGCGAAGGCATAGCCATCCCCTGTCGATCCTGTATGACGATAGGCATTCCCACCTGTCGTCAAGACGACCGCATCGACTGTATATTCTCCTTTATCAGTCGTAATAATAAATTGATGAGTAATCTCCCCCTGTGAGCGTCAAAGCGAACTAGGGGGTTGGAGAGAATGCTCTATACTTATGACACTCTCTGAAAGGAGAATCTTCACATTATCCGCCTGTGCAAATACCTTCTCAAAGATACGGACAATATCCTTCCCGTCATTGGATTGTGGGAAAACACGCATATCTTTCTCCATCTTCAGTGGCACTCCATGTGCTTCAAATCGTTTATAGATGCCTTTCGGGGTACATGCTCTCAATGAGGTATCGAGAAAATCTGCACCTCTGACATAGTGTTTTTTTAGTTCCTTGATCGAGGTGATACCTGTGGTCACATTACATCTCCCTCCACCGGAGATGATGACTTTCGCTCCGAGTCAGGGATTTTTATCAAAAAGGAAAATATCGCCATGATATCACTCCTCTATCAATGTCGCAGCACACATCATCCCTGCTGCTCCTCCTCCGATAATTGCAACGCTAGTCATCTTGCAACAAAAAACTAAACTACTAAAATTCTACATTACCAAATCCCCTACTTCTGCTGATCAAAAAACGACAATAGCATCGGAGTGGCAAATGTTGGCCAACCATGTGGATAATACCCTCCCCAGATCTGTGACTGTGTATGCGGACATCGTATCACTGGAGCATCATCTTGACAGCTATATTGCATACACTGACTATCGGCTGGTGTTCATGCTACTGCGACAGGCTCACCAATACAAGAGTTTTGTCTGACAAGCTGGTCACGAGCCATCAACCCGCCATCAAACGGAGTAAGATTATCGTCTGGATTGTGCATCACGATCGCTGCAGTCGGACCACTACAGTCGTTGATCGTCGTCGCTCCTCCGACTGTCCCGATAGCACGGATGACATCACCACGAGCACAGGACAGACTATTGGTAAACCATGACCCTAATGAATGTCAGACCACAAATATTTGATCTTTATTGATACAATATTTCTCGCTAAATTCTTCGACAATCGCATCAAAGAGAGCAAAATCTCTGAGATTACTCGATGGATCACCAGGATTGCTCCATGTACGAGGGGATGTCTCTTCGGGGAGACCGCTTGGATAGATGATAATATCACTATCATGACCCAAAACATTATCGAGATTATAATAGCCACGGACATCTGCATTGGAGTTTGTGCGACCATGAAAAGCTAGGATAAGTCTACTCGGCGTATGCTGGTTATATGCTCTACCTATATCAGTAATAAAATGACGATCGACACCATTGACGGTCAATGTAGTGATTGGATTGTTTGGCGGTGTCAGACCGCATCAGACAGATGCTACTTTGCGTACACCATCAAAAGTCAGACTTCATTCTTTGTGAAGGATAAGTTGATGGGTAAAGTACGCCATCTGACCACGAGTCATATTCGTATTTGGACGAAGTGCATATTTGGAGAAGATGTTGTTGTTATGCACAAATTCTATATACGGCTGATATCGTTCTACTCATTGTCATTCAGCGACCATATGACCAAAGCTCCCCAATCACATCTTCAGAGCCTCTGCCTTACTCACATACTGGAGAGGCTTAAACAGATTGCCATCATATCACTTCACGATACCACGCTCTTTGGCATGACAGACATAAGGAGCAAACCAATCGCTTGTCTGTACATCATTAAAGCAACGAGAACTACTAGCCAAAGAACCACTACCAATACTTGCTCCCATCGCTATTTTCATAAACTCTGCACGATTGACAGGACGATCAGGGCCGAAAGTGCCATCATCATATCATTTGACGATACCACGATCGACGAGAAAACGAATGCTCTCTTCATACTGATGACCACGGATATCAGTCATGCGAATAGGTGATGCCGATGATGACAGAGATCATAGATCAGCTATAGCAACACCATCTGCGACACTGATAGTGTCAGCGACATGCATCACGAGATAATATTTCCCATTACCTGCGGCGATACCGACACCCATCATCCTATACTTCGTTTCTATGATACTCAACCAATGTGGCTGATATGATTTTCCTGCCTCACTAGCAAAAAAGTTATAAGTATATTGTATAGCCTGTACCATTTTTTGTGTACAATTACTCGTACAATTATAGACATTTCGGCCATTACTCTCCGTAAATGATCATGGCGTCACACCTTGTGCGACAAACCATCTACGCATCGCTGCTGTATCCCAAAACGCTTCATCCTCTCTCACATGCGTTCACTGTGTCGTATTGGTATCTCTGAGGTGATTTGCTCGAGTCTGAGCAGTATTCGTCAGATAAGGATCAAGTACATACGACTCTCTTCATAGTTCCGATCTTGCATTATTGACCATCGCGAGCCATGCCTGCCTCACCGCTTCACTATCGACATCTGAAGCACTGATAGGGATAATCGCAACTTCAGCATACACGGGCAATACAAGCAATAAGAGAGTTAGAAAAAAAGATTTGCACAATCTATGGATAAACATCATCTATACACAAAAAATAAATAGTCTATACAAAATATATGCAATATGTCATCGAAAGCAAGAACAAATAGCGAGAGTATTTTGCATCTACGATGATAAAAAATACAATAAGATCATCCTTTATTTACCAATAAGAGGTCATATATGGAATGATTTAATATACGAATGCTCGGTGCATGATTGTGACTTTTTCTCTTCGGTATGTTTATCTTCGAAGAGACGATCGCCCATCACTATGCTCAGTCGATGAAGGCTTGGTTATCCACATTCACCAAAAATATCGTATCAAGTATCATAACAGGGACGGTGACTACATCCATACTCCAGAGTAGTACAATCGTCTCTATGCTGATGTTGTGATTTGTCGGTGCAGGCATTCTTTCACTGCACCAAGGCATAGGCATCATCATCGGAGCAAATCTCGGATCTACTATGACACCATGGCTGATCTCACTCATAGGTTTCAAGATCGATATAGCTGCTGCTATATTTCCTCTCATATCCATCGGAGCATTGCTTATCATCATGGGAAACAAATATCATCGACTACAATGAGTGATGAAGCTATGTTTCTCCTGTGGCCTACTATTTCTCTGACTGGATTATATGAAAGAAAGTGTCGAGGCATTGACGCACATTATTGACCTTCAATCCTATATACATATAGGATTACGATGATATATACTGATAGGACTCATCATTACGATTATTCTCCAGACAAGCACTGGAACCAGCGTCATCACCATTACTGCATTGGGTAGTGGTTTGATATCATTTCCTATGGCTGTAGGTATCATGATAGGAGCAAATCTCGGATCGGCGATAAGCACCTGTATAGTTGCATTTATGAGTACATCAGGAGAACAAAGGCTCAAAAAGATGATCGCTCTGACACATGTGATATTCAACATAATCACCGCCACCATAGTTATTGCCATGAGGTGATATATTATAGTATTCATAGACTATATATTTCCTCACACGACAGAACCAATCTTGGCATTGGCACTCTTTCATACAGTCTTTAACATGATCGGAGTCTGCCTCCTTTCTCCTTTGGTACATATCTATGCACCATTACTGGAGAGGTTTTTTCCAGCCAGATCGCATCGTATCAATCTCGCACTAGATCATATCAACACGACGTTACCAGAAGAAATTATCCATGCATATGATAGAGACATAAGACTTCTCTTTCACAAAACCATAAACTATATGCACATGGCATTTATGAGCACGACAGAGAGAAGAAAAGAGCATATCACCATCGATAGCATCACTGATATCTATGTCGATATCAAGACGATAGAAAAAAAACTGACATCGTTTTTTGCACACTATGATGTATCGCCATGTAGCGACTCACAAAAAGAAAGCATCAACAATTATCAACGCATCCTCATGGATATTATCTCAGCAGTGAAACACATCAAGGATGTATCATGACATATTGGCATCATCGATCATGTAGCCACACAATCATTTGCAGATGCATTTAGAGAGAAGATCGAAAGATTGATGAATGATAGCGAATCTATCCTCAAATCTCACAACACTATGATGATTAGTGAGAAATTACATAGCATGAATATAAGTGTACAAGAAGATGATATTCATTTCCTCGATAGTGTACAATCCACGATCAAAAAAAGCAATCTAGCAGAAGAAAGTGATATTATCGTCTCTCTTCTCAAGGTAAACCGCTATGTCGTCTTGGCATCACAAGCCATGGTAAATGGCCTACACATACTCTATAATCAAGCATACAATAGCGATAGAGAATTGTCATAGTGTGTATGCCACACTATAAATATACAATCAAGGGCATTTTCTCTTCGAGAAAACATCTTGCATTGTGCATTACTTTTAGTTATAGAGAAGACACTATTGTTCTATATTTTTAGTTCTTCTACTTTTTGTATCATGGACAACACACACGAATTACAACAGCCTTCACTCGGCAAAAGCATGCTTAACTTCATCGTCTGATGATTTCTTAGCATCATGGGATCGATAGCGATCCTCAACGGTATCTTCTCGCTCTTGCATATTTGGTTTGGACGATTTGATGGGAAATGAATGAAAATAGGAAGAAACGGACAATCGCTTGAACTCATGGATGATGTACCGCAATCACTTTTCATCCTAGGAGTAGGTCTCTTCTTCTGGGCTATCGTACGACTCAGGAAGCAAACTCGACGACAGGTCTGGTATAGATCACATCGTCTGATGTTTCGAATAGGACTGATCATCGTGATGATACCTATCGGTCGATGAGGCTATCGTGGACTGGTATCGATGAACGGTGGTAATGCCATCTATGCCGCACAACAGTGTGATACCGAGACTATCCGTGAGCTCAATGATGAAGGAGAAATAGCTGACACAGACAAGAACGAAATGATGATGCGAATGGCTCAAAAATGATGTAGCGAGACCATCTCCTATGTCCTCGATCAGTGATGGGATGTAAATACGATATACAACAACACACCGATCGTCAATACTGCTGGATCATTTGCTACCGCTACGACGATTATGGCACTCGTCGATCGTGGTGCGAACGTCAATAGTATGGATAATGACATCAGCCTCCTCATGAGAGTATTGCAAAATAGTGCTATACTCCCCGAAGAGAAAATATATGTCGTCAAGACACTCATCGCAAGATGAGCAGATGTGAACTATAGCACACCAAGCGGATTATCTGTCACACAATTGGCCACGAGCGCAGGTATTGATCTCACTAGTCTCTAACATAGAGTATGTAAAATACAAAAAGCTCCCAATGGGGAGCTTTTTTATACTTGAGGAAGAAAATTATTACGACTCCAGTTCCACAACATACTATGCAGATCAACAGGAGCGATACCGCTTCCTGCCAATACACCAAACCACTTCTCCTTTACTTGTTCAGGACCATCTTTCTCGGTCGTGATTCATAATACTATACTCGCTTGCTGGATATGGGTATCGGGTATGATGCTCAGCATATGCTTATTGATGAGATCTATATCAGTATAGTGACTCATGATAAACATCCAGTAATCACACATCTTTGGACCATTGAGATAGGGATAGTCTTTTTTGTGAGAGATAAGATGATCTCTGATCTGGAGGACATCAGAGCTATGAGCATGGATAAGATTTCTCGGGTCATTGTCTCGTTGCTCAGATAATGTCTGACAGAGTCTTTGTCGTATCTGGACATGTTTGTTTCTTTGGAGAGCTAATTTATGCTTCGTCAGGTCAGACTGCAGTTGCTCAAATGATCTCTGCACGACTTGCTCAGGATAGAAGAGGTAGTTCGTCTTACTATCATGCCACGTCGCCAAAGCAGACTGCCACATCGCAGGACTGGATCTTTGGAAGTTGAGAGCGACAGGCAAAGTGAAGTAGAGATAATT
>CAZBFX010000052.1:0-8134 GCA_964491325.1 uncultured Candidatus Peribacteria bacterium | reverse complement strand
CCTTCGAGATTTTCGTTGAGATAGATGACCTTTGCATTCGATTGTCCTACTTTTTCGAGGACTTCGATACGAGTCGATGCGAGGAGGAAGTTGAGGACTTTCTCACCATTGAGTGATGCATCGACTGACTTGATCTCTTCCGTCGACTGGCGAAACCCTCTCGCTATCGCTTCTCTCTGGAGAGCCATACCTTCACCGAGGAGCTTCTTCACTTCTTTGTCTGCTTCTGCCTTGAGGATATCTCATTGCTTACGTCCTTCCGCCTCCGTGATCGAAGCGAGTTTGTTCTTCTGTGCTGAGACGACATTATTCATCGCATCCATGACCGTATGATCGAGTTGGATATCTTTGACCTGGACGGAATCCAATGCCATACCAAACTCCATCAACTTCGCAGACAATATCTCTTTCACTTCATCACCGATCTCATTCCTCTTACCGAAGATCTCATCATGTTTGAATGTATAAATCTTCGCTCTGAGTTGTTCTTCGACCATCGCTCTGATCGTCTTGATCGGATCATTGATCTTGAAGACACTATCAATGATGGACTGATCATCATCTTTGACACGAAATACGACATTGAGTCAGACAGTCGTCTTGACGTTATCTTCGGTGATACCATCGACAGCGACATCAAGATTCATGAGAGCGAGTGATTGCGACTTCGTCCATTCGATAAATGGGATCGTAAAGTTGAGACCTTCTCTGAGGATTCTATTCGTCTTACCGAGTCTGAGTACGACTGATGCGTGACGAGGAGAGATGATCTTGATCCCCATCAGGATGAGGACGATAATAATACCGATGATGATGTATTGCATAGGAGAGAAGAAAAAAAGATAAAAGCTACGGAAAGAATATAATTCAGATGGTTCTTTTATATGTCTTTGCTAGTGGTAGTCAAGAGATAAGAGTATATCAAACAAAAAGATATTTTAAAAGGGATGTATTCATAAAAAATCATTAACTTACATTACCCATATTATTTCAATTAGATGGATTAAGATGATATCTTGCAATAAACTTACCTTTATCATAAATATCCATAACGATACTATCGTAACCACTATTAATACCTTGCCTAAAAACTACTGTAGCTGTAGGATGATTTTTAAATGGGATGAATATATTGCATAAGACATCCCTACGACGCTGAAGACCACTAGCATCTTCTTCATTATCTCGATGATACGATCTGATTAATACATCGAGAGCATCTTCCACATTCATCTCCTTACCAATATTCCCGTGAGCAGTTATATACTGACCAAAACTTTCTGGAGGAAGAGACTGTTCGATTTTTTGCAATATATCTCTAAGTTCTGATGCACCTTGACGAGATAGATCGCTTAATCAGGTAAAGTCTTCTCCATGTAATGCCTTAATAGCCTCACACACACGTACTTCATTACTACTTATTGCAGCACTCATAAGAGATAATTAAAAAAACATAAAATAAGTACTCTTATAGAGTACTTATTTTACATTTTTTGTCAAATAAAAGTGACTTTTCTTACCCATATACCTCCTGCGTATAGGCCTCCTCACTATAGACCTTGAACGCTACATCCTGAGGGTATACAGAAATCATATCATGACCTGTCTTATCACACTTCCTGAGATGAAGCTCTCTCGAAGGTCTGAGAGCCATACGATCGCTATGCCTCTGATCAGGGTGGCGACGAGGGAGAGGGAGACGATGTTGACGATAGAAATCGAGCTCTTGCTTGACGATACGGTACGGACGACCCGACACTTCACAGATCAGGACTTTCTTCAGGATATCGTCTGTCACGGTCATGATGTCACTCGGTATCGCATCACCACTGAGTGTCTGTGTCCCGACAGGGATGACAGGATCAGACGAATAGGAACTCCATTTGTAGCCATATTCCTGTAGTTGAGTCATCGCGAGCGAAGCGTGGCGATCCATAGTAGCATGGATTGCTTCATCCCTCGCAATGACGGGAAAATAGTCCTGTGCTACCGTCTCATTATAACCGAATGGACTCAATGATGGATGGAGGAATTCTCACCGCTCCCCTATCGTCTGCATGGCGACAATTATACTCGCAACCAATAACTCGTAACTCTCTTTCGTATATTGTTTGTTGAGGATACAATAAGACTTCTTTGATAATCCTATACATGCGAAACAGTTTGTACATCCATGACAATTGAGACAGTAATACATATCTCTAGACTTCTCGAAGACATAGGTAGAGAAATGACAATTGTAGATATCGATCGCTCCCATCATCTCATAACACAACTCGGGCAAGACATACATATTGTTACAGTCCTGGAGCGATTTTACCTGTTCACAGACACCGATGTATTTGCAGTCTTCTGCCTCATTGACGGAAAATCATGCGACCACATTTTTACAATCAAAGAGTTCATTACCAAAGCTCTTCACACTATTCTTGATCTCTGCATACACGAAGGGACTCTGAGCGAGAAAGTCATGGAGGATATTCTTTCACTCAGCGATCATCGCAGGACTCTGGGAGTATTTCTCGACTGCAGTCTGATATTCTTCTTTGCTTACTTCTTTATTGAAGATATGGTAGGATTTGTTTTGGAGACCAGAGCAGAAGAGACAATGCGAACATCCTGTCAACGCATCGGAAAAATGACAACTATAACAACTGACGGAGTTGGAGAGAAAATGGCAATTATTACATTCTTTGAGACTACATCATTCATAGATATGTTCGGATTTGAAGATATTGAGCGAATCGATGACATAGGAGCTACTCTGATAGAGTTTGCCATACATACATTTCTCTGCATACTCGGATGCACAGATCATATAACAGTCCTTACAGTATGCAGTACCAGAAGTATAGTCAGAGTTTTCACAAGCGATACTCATCATGCTCGGCATAGGCACTTCGTGTTGGAGAGCATCGATCTGACTCATGATCGACTGCGTGAGGTCGACATCTCTGCCATAGGACATCGGATCTCGCTTGTCGGAAAATCGGAATGTGGGATTATAGACTTTGTATGGCTTGTCGGGAGAGTAGAGTGAGATGATATTCTCACCTGTCGCATCACAAGTACGACGATAAAACTTCCTCTCATTACGAAACGCCAGCCTCCTCCTCTGCCTCTCCTCGGGACAGAGTGTTGGTGTCGGGATAGCAAACTTCTGTCCAGCAAATGTCGGTGCTATCTTTGCATAAAAGTCTAAATCTGACTGAAAGATCGGGAACTCTACTCACGAGACACGACAGATCTTCCATTCGATGATGGGATCAGCAGTCTGCTGGGAGATGAATTCGTAGGCGGTACGGGAAGTGTAGTACATGAAAGTGTGTTTATATAATTAAAAAAGTATACAGTTAGTAAAGTAGTATAACTATGTCTTTTTCTGGTAAAAAGATCAGAAACTATGTAATAGCATTCACAGGACAACAACGAGCATACCAATAAGTGATGATACATTGGGAGCAGGTCATCACAATAGATATACCTCCCCAAGCCGAGAAAAGATTACTTCTCCTGATTGCGTTGCTTCTACTTTAGCAAGGTCAGGGAGATTTTTTTTAACAAGGTTTGTTGCTTCGAAGAAGAGTAATGTGGCAATCACTCATGATCCCAGAGCAACGATAAATGATTGTCCTATCTGTCCAGTACTCGGATATCCGATGAAGAAAATGCCATAGATCGAGAATAGTATCCGAAAAGGCAATGTCACCAAGGTCATCCCCAGTACTCTCTGATAGGTATCGAGACTATCACCACAGAGATCCATCATCTTCCTATTTCACAATGGATACGCAGATGCAGCGATGACGATAGCCGACAAGGAAATGAAGATATCTTTTCATGCGATAGTCGAAATATTGTCCCATTGCATAATAGCTATACCACACAAAATAATACATGAGACACAGATCACCTTTAGCGGAATATCGTTCATAGTCTTCGGGTAAATCCAAGGAATCAAGAGAGATCACATGACAATAGTAATCTGCCATGTACTGGCTACTAGCCATGCTGGTCCATACATCGCAGCGATACAGAGGAAAGCATAGAAGAGCACGAAACCAACAAAGCTTCGTACTACTCGCTGTATAAGGTTATCCTGAATATGACTTATAAGCGTCCTCAATCATCATCTCCGATAGACGATAATCAAGAGAAATGGTGTCATAAAAAAGAATCTTAACGACGAACTCCATATCCGATGTCCACCAGCAGTATCCATCACTCTATTGAGTACAAATGTGAGTGCAAAAAAGAGAGAAGCGACGATGCCCATACTGATTGCTTGGAGAATAAGCTTATTGATTTTCATGGCAACGCACATCGTAAAAACTTATGATTGCCTTGTATAGCACTTCCTCTTGCAAAATGCAATACTTCATGTATACTACGTGTGATAGTACATACTCACACCCTATTCCTCTCCTCCTGTACAAGGATGGACCAAGAACCCATCCCTACACCAAATCATCCAAAATTCAACATTTATAATTCAAAATCTCTTAATGGATTCGTTGATTTCTCTCCTCACCTCTCTCGGTCTCACACCGCAGCAAGCTCAGTGCTTCGTGGTGATCTATACCTACGGCCCCTTGCCTGCTAGTACCATCGCATCTCGTCTCGGTATCGAGAGGACAAACTGCTACAAGATCATCCAGTGACTCGTCGCTCATGGCTATGTCGCTCAGACGCTGAAAGAATGAACAAGACTCTTCTTCGTGTCCGACGAAGACATCTTCGCTCATAAGTTGCAATCCAAACAACACGAGATCGAGAAACAACACTCCCTCATTCCCCTCCTCCATACCGAACTCCAACAACAAAAACATGCTATCAGCAAAGGTAGACCTATCATGCAGTTTTTTGAAGGCAAAAAATGACTGATACAACTCTTCGATGATGTCGTCGATGAGATGGACAAGCAACAGATCATCGTAGCGAAAGCATTTGGGAGCAATACTCGAGAACATCAAGCCACAGGACAGAAGACAGTCCGTGACTATGCCACACCTCTCATCAATCGCAATACTGATGGACATATCCACATCCAGACGCATCTGGGTAATGGCATCATGACATTGGAAAATATATTCGTCTCGGACACGATGGATGACTTCCTCGATCTCCCAGCCGATCACGGATCAGTCGTTATCCTCATCGTCGGCAATGTCCTCTATCAGTGTATCTTCCACGAGACCCCTTTCGCCATCAAGACCCAGAGCGACGAGCTCAGCCAAGCGATGCACTTTTTGTTGAAGCAGAAAGCTACGGGGAAGTAGATGGACTTGTGTTTGATAAGAAGTTTCTATATACGATAGAGAAATACTTTGCGTCATCCTGAGCGTAACGAAGTGGAGTCGAAGGATCTCATTTACTATATTTATTCACCCAATGACAATGGAACTTACTGACTACATCACCGACCATCACAAAAAACATATCATCTTCGACTTCGATGATACGATATGCAAGATGGCTAAAGGCGGAATGCCCGCATACGAAGGCATGTGTGCGATCATCGCAAAGATCGATCCTACTCTCAGAGATAACTACGAACATAGTCCGAGATCAATCTATCAACTCACCAATCAAGCTATCATCCTCTATGGTGATGAGATCCAGAATGAGTTACTACAGTTTTTCAATACTTTTGAATCAAAGCTACAAGACAGCGAGAAAAGGAACGATCCCATCATCGAATTCATAAGACAATACGCCGATGTGTATACTTTCTCTATCTGGTCATCCAATACACTCGCACTCATCCGCCACACTCTCGACAAATATCAACTCACCGAAAAGTTCTCCCATATCATCGGGAGAGATAGCGTGAGATTAGCAAAACCCTATCCTGATGGATTTCAACAAATCGTCGCTACAGGAAAATATCACAAAGAGGATTTCTTGATGGTCGGCGATAGTGAGAGTGATAGCCAAGCAGCTCTCAACGCTGGCATCGATTTCTATAAGATAGAGCAGGATGCAGTAGATCGACAGTAAAGATCTTTTATCATATTCATGCACCATGAATCCACAAGAAACAAAAGATTTCTTTGAATGTTTGGGAGAGATTTGGCGTGATATAACGGCAATTGAGTTTCTTATGCGTTGTGCTATTGCCAAAGACAATGGAGATCTAGGTAAACTTCCACAACCACCTTACACAAAAGGATTAGCCTATAGCAGTTACCCTAATGCTTTCGGACATTTTAGCTTTGAATTTATAGTAGAAAAGTTTAATAAACGCTACCCCACATTAACTATACCAAAAGAATTAATAGAATTAAGAGATGCTATGGCACATGGTCTCATTGCACAAGTTAATAACAGTGAGTATAATCAGCTCATAAAATTCAAAGAATCAAAAGACCCCAAAGAATTAAGAATTGAATTTAGCATGACATTAGAGCCTCAAAGGATTACGGAGATTAGAAAAAATCTAAGTCTACTAAGACAACAGATTCAAAAACTAGTTGATGAAAAGTAAGACGAAAACTATACCCCTACGCTCCTCTATTGTGAATTGCTCATTATGCATTTAATATTTCTTATGCATATAATCCTTAATCACCTCCCCTAGCGTCTCGACGAGAATTTCGAACTTCTCGTTGTTGTTGTCAGAAAGTCATTCTTCGTCACTATCATCAGACGAAGGATCACTGTAGGTCGCTTTCGCTGCCCACAGTGCATTGACGACTCTCTTGGGTGATCCGACATTGTCGAAGGAGAATGATATACTATGATCGAGTGTGATCAGTACATCACCCCTCGAGAGGATCTTATCTCGGAGAGAATTCTGCGTATAGCTCATCATCTCGATCTTGTCTCGTTCGCATTGTTGCATATGATATTCGAGCACCCCATCTCGCTGAAACAGCCCGAGAAACTGTGGTGTGATGACGAGAGCGTCGAGATAGTTATTGAGAAACTGGAGGATGAAATAGATATAGATTAGTCATCATGCGATACCCGCTCCTCGACTGATCCATGCATGTGCCGATCGCTTAGCGAGAAAAGTATAGACCACAAGACAGAGTCCCAACGACAATAGCGTCATGAAAAAAATCCTCCAATGGATGCTCCCATGGTGACCGATACTCGCTTGTGGGACAATCCCTATCGCTTGCTGGATGACATATTTTCTGATCATAGGGCCAGTATAGATAAGGTGAAGGATCTTTGCAAGGTGAAAACAAAAAAAAGACACGCATCACGCATGCCCTTGTATAATTCAAAATCCAAAATTAAGAATTTATAATCTCTATGCAGACTTCTTCGCTGCCTCCATCTTCTTCATCTTATCAGCGAAATGGACTGATCTTCCGAGTTGTACTTTCTTCTGTACTTTGTCAGGATTGTAGACAGGATGTGAGAGATGACTTGTCTCTACTTTGATGGGACCATCAATGGTCGTCCATACAGTAAATTCATATCCATGGATATCAACCACTTGTACTTCTTTGAGTTCTGGATGAATACCTTTCTTTGCCATAATAATAGAGAGAAAAAAATAAATAAGAGAATGATTGAAAGAATGAAAGATATTGTGCATTGCTAATTGTAAATTACTAATTATTTATGCCCTCTCGTATAAAGAGTCGCTTCCATCTCATGATCATGTATCTCATGACCAGCAAATCGTAATGCAACTTCTTGTGTCGCTTCTTCGGGAGTAGCAGATGCATGGACGATATTTGTCAATCGACCATTCTTCGCATCCACATAACCATAACTAAGATGATTATAATCTCCTCTGATCGTACCAGGAGCAGCTGATTTTGGTTCGGTACTACCAACCATTTTTCTCACCAACGCAATGGATTCTACACCTTCCCATACCATAGCGATCACAGGACCAGATTTCATATATTCTGCATTCACATTGTAGATATTCTCACCATGACGGCTCTTTACCGTCCCGATAGTCTCATAGTGACCATATGCGAGTGCATCATCCATTCGTACCATCTTCATTGCAACGAGGTGTAATCATACTTTTTCAAAACGTGTGATCACTTCACCGACGATTCATCTCTTGACAGTATCAGGCTTGAGGACAACTAATGTTTGCTGTAATAAAGACATTATGATATATGGATATATAAAAAATCGTTAACACCATCTATATCTATTC
>CAZBFX010000051.1:0-8298 GCA_964491325.1 uncultured Candidatus Peribacteria bacterium | reverse complement strand
GTCCTCATCGTCGTCGATGGCAAAGAGTATAAACCAGAACAAATCTCCGCATTTATCCTCAAGAAACTCAAAGAAGATGCAGAGAAATTCCTCGGTACGACTATCACAGCTGCAGTCATTACTGTCCCAGCGTATTTCAACGATGCACAGCGTAATGCCACCAAAGCTGCTGGTGAGATCGCTGGCCTCAAAGTAGAGCGTATCATCAACGAACCAACTGCCGCAGCCCTCAACTACGGTGAAGGGAAGAATAAAGATGAGAAAATCTGTGTCTTCGATCTCGGATGAGGAACATTCGATGTCACGATGATGGAGATCGGTAGCGAAGGTACCTACCAAGTCCTCTCGACATCCGGTGATACACACCTCGGAGGTGCAGTCTGGGACGAACGCATCATCGACTTTATCCTCAAAGAATTCAAAGCCAAAGAAGGTATAGATCTCTCTGACAATGCTATGGCGATGCAACGTATCAAAGATGAAGCAGAAAGTGCAAAGAAACAACTTTCTCTGACCGAGAGAGTGGATATCACTATCCCATTCATCACGATGAGTGTGGATGGCAAGCCTCGCAACCTCGATGTCACACTGACCAAAGCGAAATTTGAAGAAATCTGTAAAGACCTCTTCGACAAATGTAAGAAACCTGTCCTCGATGCTCTCAAAGATAGTAAACTCTCTAAAGATGAAGTCAACGATATCATCCTCGTCGGATGATCGACTCGTATGCCACAAGTGGTAAAAATCGTCAACGATATCTTCGGCAAAGAACCTAAGGCCGCTGTCAATCCTGATGAAGCAGTCGCACTCGGTGCTGCTATCCAGTGAGGTATCATCCAAGGAGATGTCAAAGATATTCTCCTCCTCGATGTCACTCCTCTCTCATTGGCGACAGAAGTAGAATGAGGACTTGCTCATGTCATGATAGCGAGAAATACGACTGTCCCTGCGAAGAAGACAAACACCTTCACCAATGCGGTCGACAACCAACCCTCAGCGACAGTCCATGTCACCCAAGGTGAGAGACAGTTTTCGAAAGATAATAAATCACTCGGTATGTTCAATATCGATCTCCCAGCCAAGCGTAGAGGTGAAGCACAGATCGAAGTCACCTTCGATATCGATGCCAATGGTATCCTCCATGTTTCTGCGAAGGAGCTCAGCACAGGCAAAGAACAAAAAGTCACCATCCAAGGTGCTACTGGTATCTCAGATGAAGAGATCGCAAGTGCCAAAGCTGATGCCGAGAGATTTGCTGAAGAAGATAGGAAAAAGAGAGAATCCGTCGAAGCTCGTAACAGACTCGAATCCACCATCTATCAGATGGAACGCATGCTCGATGAGAACAAAGACAAGATCCCTGAAGCGGAACAAGATACGATCAAGACACTCATCGCTGATGCCAAGACGGTCAAGGAAAATGAATCGGCTGACAAGGATGAGATCGAAGCGATGATCAAGAAGATCGAAACAGAACTCCAGACCATGATGGGTAAATTCCAAGCAACAGATAGCACATCTCATGCTTCTCCTGCTGACATGGTCGAGGATGAGTCAGATAAAGGTTCATCAGTCGATGGCGAGGTAGTAGACGCCAAGTAAACCCCTTTGCGTCATCCTGAACGAAGTGTAGCGAAGCGGAACGAAGTTGAAGGATCTCTCACAACAAAATAATGACTTTTACCCAAACCGCTAACTATTCGTTAGCGGTTTTTGCTTTGGAAAGTTGACAGAAAAAGAGTTTTTGTTACAATGATATTGATATTCTATTATCTCTAAAATACTCATCTATTGAATATATTAATCATTTGATTATAAGTTTAACATCTTTTATTCCTATATATAACTGCTTTTATGGAGTTGAGAGAACATGATGACCTAGAAAAACCAGGCAATAGTGCAATATATTCTGAAAAACTCCGTAAACGCTTAGTAAGTAGTTTTTTACGCGAAGAAAAAAATAGGAGAGAAATCCCATCTATATGGCCTAAGACAATGAAACATGCTAAAGAATTTTGTCAAGTACTAGGAAAACATCAAAGAGATATACTAAAAGAAGACTTTCATGATGCCTTTAGCCATATAACAAAAGAGTTTTACGATGCCTTTGGAGAAGAATTACTATTACACAGCACGAGTACATATTCAGATATAGGTATTTATATAGATGAGATACTGAAAGTTATTGACTCAATGCAATGATCCGAAAAGAATCTCATTCCTAGGGAAATCAACCATTATTGGTTATGATTGAACGAACCATTATCATGAAATACACCTATTTCTCTGAAAAGGTGTCTTGAAATAAAAGTTCTCAATAAATTTATATATCTATTAAAAAAGGGAGAAGATGAGAAGAAGGAAATGGCTATAGAAAAGTTACCTGATTTATTAGAAGCTGCAAAGTTTAAAGTAAGTCCGTTAACCTTACATACTACATTAGCAGAATTATTAGAGGATATAAAGAATGAAACATATGCCAAACAGAAGATGTTATTCGCTACAGAAGAATTTTGTAAAAGAAATCAATCAGAGAAAATATCTTTCCTGATAGAAGAGTTAAATAAACAGGGTATTAAAGTACCTATCCCCGACTATAGCAATATTACTTTAACATGAGTAGATTTTCCCATAGAATCAGAATATATCAAACATTATATCATTAAGAAACGACCATCAAACTTTCATAATACACTAAAGCATAAATTACAAAAAGAAGAGGTCGTGGAGATTTGAATAATAAATGTATTAATGAATGTTTATAATGATGCCATAAATTGAAGAAACGAAAATGCTGAATCAGCAATCAGAACAATGATTAAGTTTTTAAAGAAAAAAAGTATTACACTTTCTCTATGAGCATAATCTATAATTAAATCTTTATTAGATACTCTATCATATAGTGAGACAGCCCTCCGCTGTCTTTTTTTCTATCTACAAAACTTCTCAAAATTTGCATTATTTCTCACTTCAGCTATACTATAATACAAGAAGCACTGTCCTACCTGTCTACTGTCTTACTGTCTCCTCCATCATGACCTACATCCTCTCCTCTCTCGCATCCCAACTCCGCAGCGTCATCACCATGAGTACTGGCTATGCCATCGCTCTCATGAGTACGATGCTCATGTATATCCTCCTCCCGATCATCCTCACCGACCTCCGAGGAGAAACTCGAGCATGAGTCGCTATCATGCTCATGACTATATGTCAGGTATTTTTCTTTGGCCCTCTCGCAGCGTCATTTGCAGATCGCTATGGTGCTCGTCGTAGCCTCTATGGCTATGCATTATTTTTTATGATGGGTGCGGTATTGCGGTTACTCTCGGGTATCGCATCAGGGATACGAATCAGCATAGCTATGACATTGATGTTGGTCTTTTTCGCTGCTGGTTATGCATGCAAGATGCTGGAGGCCTATATTCTCAGGGTCAGCCCTGCAGGCAACAGTGGCATCGCATTTAGCTTTCTCGTGACACTCGCATGAATCGGACGTTTCGTAGCAACACTGATACAGCCACATCTCGTCACACAGAGTTATCCTCGAGGTGCATGGATCATGATCGCTGCGATGATATGCTTCACTCTCTTTCTCTGGTTCAGTAGTGATGATAGACCTTCTCTCGCATCTCAGACTGATAGGACAATACCAAATACTGACGATAAAGACATATGGCGACAATCCCTCCGAACGACATTGAGCCAGAGTTACTCTCATGCCTTCATCCATGGGCGAAAATTTATCCGCAACTGTCGTTATTTCCCTGTCGTGCCACTGAGTGTCGCACTACGAGAAGGAATATTTTATGGATCACTGTGGTTCGTGGTACCACTGTATCTCGCACAGCATCCAGAGTATCTGTCACAGTGATGGGAAATAGGTATCTATGAAGTGATAAGCGTCTTCATCGCAGTAGCATGTGGCTATCTCGTCGACAAACGGCATACATGGCGTATCGTTATCCTATGATGGATCATGGTAGTGATCGGATGAGTATGGCTCGTCGTATCTCCTGGCATCAGCACGATAATCTTAGCATGAGTTATTATCGCTCTTGCCAATAGTATGTTATTTGCTAGTGGACAGCACATCCTCGCAGTGCATGATAGCGATCACGAAGATGATGGAGCTTATAGTCAGATGAGACAGTTTGTCTTGAATATTGGCTTCATGTTAATGCCTCTTATCTGGTGATATCTGCATATGACAGGTAATGAACAATTCATAGTCTTAGGCTTTATCAATATCATTATAGCAGTGGGTAGCTTCATCCTTACTCTCTATCTCCGATATCGTCATCGTTCGCTTATCAAACAAATGAGAAATTCTCCAGATAAAAGTCTTGAAAGAAAAGAATAAAATGAATAGTATAAAGTTATATTTTATATCATACTATAACCATCATGGATACTAATCAACAAATGCAAGAATTTCGCACTATAGTAGAGAAAAGTCTAAAACTCACGAGTACAATGTTTACTATCCTCGGAGTACTCGCAGGACTTCTCGGACTAGGTATGGCTCTAGCATATTTCGTCCCTAGCGAAGAGACTGCACCCATAGCTGTTGTTATTGTTGGCATTATCTTACTAGTAGCAGGCATAGCTATCATTGCCTATGCTCGTTCACAGAGCAAGCATACACTTGATCTCCTCTTTCATCGTATGGACGATATCCAAGACATCAAACTCGTCATCATCAAGAGAGGTAATATGGGTAATATGTACTCTCTCCACTTCGTCGATAAAAATAAGACAAAAAGAGGTGTCATGGTACCTTCCGAATCATATGCAGAAGCAATCAGGAGAATGTATTTGGGATAATATTTACCCAATTATCAGCTCATCCACACCGACATCATGCTCCTCTCTCGGTATGCTGTCTACCACCTGTCGGTTGTAGCAGATACCGATTTTTGGACAATGCAAATGCGGTAATAGTCTATCATAATAACCTTTCCCTCTCCCGAGTCTATTACCCTGACTATCAAAAGCGACACCAGGTATGAAAGCGAGATCTAGAGAGTTATATGCAATAATTTCTCCTTGTGCTTCTGCAAGAGAAAAGTGCTGACCAATCTTCATTGTTTCTTCTCACTCAAAGCGTTTCAAGACAAGTATATCGTCATGAATACAAGGCAAGACGATGGTCTTCTGATCTTGCCACTTACGTATAAAATCGTGCGTCCAGACCTCATCGTCAAGCGATCGATAGAGCAAGACCGTCTGTGCTGACCAGAAATCGTCTCTCGCTTCGACTCTCTCCCAAAGCTTTGTGGCAGACTCTCTCCTCTCATCAGGAGGAACATTTTTTGTTACAGATTGGATAGAGGTACGGAGTGATTGCTTGGCATGGTGCATAGCTATTATCTCTGTGCGAAGAGTAAATGCCTTATACTAATGAATAAGAAAGATAAAAGCAAGCACGTCATCAAACACTAGTAAAAGATACGCAGCTCATGAGAAAAAAGTATTTATCCTCTCTATACGAGAAATGAGACTCTTTTACACTATAAAAACAACAAATGTATTGGTATCAGCATATACTATATACAAGAAGACAACTATTGACTATATATTATCTATATGGGTTGTCAATAGACATGATATCAATATAAGCATATTGCTTTTATAATAATTCTTCCTATACTCATATGAGAGAGAATATTTTACTCATATATTATCATGAAAAAAATCACACACGGATTCGCTATAACACTATGTGTCATGAGCATCTTCTTCACGACGACTAGCACGATGGCAGCCACGACACCATCACTGGGGATGGCTTCGAGCTATGCTGTATTATCTGACACCTATACAAACCCTTCTTGACCTACGACACTCAATGGCGATGTGGGATTTACTACAGCTCCCTTGGTGTCTCCATTGGGAACACATACAAATTATGGATCAGCAGCTCCCTACGCTACTGCATGAACAGATCAAGCTATAGCACTCAGCAATCTTAATGGTCAGGGATGTACATTTACTTTCGCACCAGGTGCAGTCGATCTCGCGACAGACACCACGCATGGCCCTATAGGGGTCTATACAGGCGGTGTATACTGTACTGCAGGTATCTCATCAGTGATGTCTATCGGCACATCTGGTATTACACTGAGTGGTGCAGGGACGTTTATTTTTAGGATGGGTGGTGCACTCAACACAGTAGCGAACTCGACAGTAACACTCACACATGGTGCCAATGCCTGTGATGTCTTTTGGACACCAAATGGTGCAACCACACTCAATGCAAATTCCACATTCCAAGGGACAATTATCCCTATAGCACAAGATATCACCATACTCAGTATGACATCATGGATAGGGAGAGCGTTGACTTTCGGACACACAGTGACTACTCCTGATACTAATGTCAGCATTACTGTACCGACATGATGTACGACGCCATCAGTCACGACAGGTAGCCTCCATATCATCAAACAAGTCATCAATAATAACGGCGGTACAGCAATCTCTTCATCATTTAATCTCTCGGTCAAAACTTCTACAGGAGCACATGCCGTCGGAAGTCCAGCATCAGGAACGAGTATATGATCAGGAACGCTGTATACCCTCCTAGCGGGCACATATACCATCAGTGAAGATGCTAGCACATCCTATACCGCAAGTTTCGGTGGAGACTGTGATAGTAATGGTAATGTAACTCTCTCCGTGGGACAAGACAAGACATGTACGATCACGAATGATGACATAGCAGTTGTCACACCTCCTTCATGAGGTGGATGAGGTTGAGGTTCATTAGCAATGGATAATTGCCCCAACGGTGATTATTCGACAGGATATTATGATAATCAGTGTGGCACAGCACCAGTTACTGGTACTATCTCTACAGGCATAGTCATCGTACCGACCATTGTCACAGGCACTACTATCACTCCAGTAGTCGATATCGTCACTCCTATCCCTACGACGACACCCACTCCTGGCTTTCCCAAGACATGAATCATTACAGAATCAAAAAACAACTCATGGAACATCATTATACTCATAAATATACTAATATTGTGATCTCTCGGAAGTATTGTTGTCTTGAGGAAAGAAAGAATTATATAGTACAAAACTTTATCATCTATCCATCTCTCATGCTTCTGATTATCGGTATTGTACTCATGATCCTTCGGTTACTCGGACTCACATTCTTTCGTGCTATAGGGCGGATCATACACTTTCTCCTCATCGCTGCGATCATCATGATTGTGACTGCCTTTGTTATGAAATAACTCACAATGGAGTCGGAAAAATCTCTTTAATCACACATCACCACATGCAATGAAAGATATGAAGGCCTCTATTCTCTGGCATGCTATGTATCACTGTCGCCATGACTATAGTGACGACTATCCATCTCTCCAGTAGGATATGATATGCCGACAACACTAGCGATCCAGAACAGAAGACAGCACCAAGCGTCCAAACGACACAATCATGAACAAAGATCACCACTATCAAGAAAACACGAAAAAAATGATTTCCGATCCGTCTCACGATCCCAAAGATTAATGTCGACGCAATGATACAAAGTATGGGTCTGACTCCTAATGGAGCAATGGATGTACCAGTAGGTCCTGCAGATGTATCATGGTTTCGTCTCGGGACGATACCTGGCCACACGGGCAGTGCAGTCATAGCCTGACACTATGGAATATGGAAAAATGGCGACATCTCCGTCTTTCACGATCTCCATACTCTCCGCAAAGGTGATATAGTCTCTATCAAAGATGATAAAGGAGCAATCATCACCTTCGTTGTCACCAAACTGAGAATCTACGATGCCGATGCCGACACATCGAGTGTCTTCAGATCCAGTGATGGAAAATCGCATCTCAATATCATCACCTGTGTCTGGGACAAAAAGTCCAATACCTATCCTCAGCGTCTGGTTGTATTTACGGATAAAGTTTTATAAATCCCTATCGTCTCTCTAGAGTAGATCTCTCTGTACGAGAGGTTTTTTGATATAGACAGCATGATGTATAAATATAATATTGCTCTCGTAGAGGAAAGCACTATACAGATAAAGTATATTTATCTCATCTCCTCTGCATATATGCGTTTGACATCATTCCTATGGACAATAATTCTCATCATATTTCTGTGATTAATCCTCACCTACGGAAGATGGGAATATCTGTCCTATATGCATCAGGACGAATTCGTCGATCCTATACATAATGTTTTCACTGAGTGATGCGTCCTCGGAGACTCTCCACAGACTATCAAAGTGATGCACTATAGCGATGATCGTGCGACAATATGGATGAAAGGCGAATC
>CAZBFX010000050.1:0-8345 GCA_964491325.1 uncultured Candidatus Peribacteria bacterium | reverse complement strand
TTCTCCTAATGTATACTCTTGCTGGTTGTGCATCAGCCCCAGCAGATAGCAGCAAAACAGAATTTGTCATCCGTACACAGACCCTCTCCAAAGCTGACCTCCAATGAGTGATCACCAAGTCTGCCAAAGTCCAAGGTACGAGTGAAGTCACCCTCACGAGTCAAGTCTCAGGTAGGATAAAATCTGTCGCTACGACACTCTGAGCCACTGTCACACCATGAGCCACACTCATCGCTATCGATGATATCCAGTGATCCACATCGTTTGCTGTCGATAAGGCACAGACCGCTGCTCGTATCGCTCGTGATAGCTATGAGACACAGCGTCTCACACTCCAGAAGCAGATCGCTGATGCGAATATTGCTTATCAGAGATCGAAGACATCCTATGAGACGACACAAGCAGATATAGACAAACAACTCGATAAAGCTCGTCGTGATCTCGCGAGTACGACGATCAGTGCGACCTGATCAGTGACTAATCTCCAGATCGAGAAATTGCAAAAAGATCTCGAGAAAGCACAATTTGACTATGATACCAAAGTCAAAGCAGATAATCAAACAAGAGAAAATCTGACACTCTCGACGAAGACGATCCATGCAGACATGACATCACTCCTCTCCGATGTACTTGATCAGTCAGATAGAATTCTTGGTGTGACGACATTGCATGAGCATAGCAATGATACATTTGATATCTACCTCGGAGCGAGAGATATTTATAGCAAAAATGATGCAGTACTCTCGTTTTATGCACTCAATAGTCTCAAGACGAATCTCGCATCGCTCTCTCCTGATGGCATCACGACAGGTAATGTCGAAGACTATCTCACGAGTTATAAACCGATCATCGATGGTATCAACACAATGCTCGCTGACATGAAGATATTGCTCCTGCAATCCGTGCCTTCGGCAGATCGTTTTCCTCAGTCGCAGATCGACGCTCTCAATACTGTCTTCAATACTCTCCAGTCTAGATCGAGTGCTCTCTTCACATCGATCAATACGCAGCTCAATACATCGAGGACATTTTTTGCTACCTATCGTGAAAACCAAGAATCACTCCAGAGAAATGTCGATCTCCTTCGTGATCAGATCGCTATCACGACCAAGCAACTCGAAGATACATCCTATACGACACAGCTCTGATTTGATAGGGCGAAGATCGCTGCCGATAGTCAGCTCACCAATGCTGATCTCACTCTCCAGACGAGTAAACTTGCTCGTGATCTCGCAGTGAGGACAGAAGGTGCGACGCTATCTCTCTATCAGAGTAATCGTAGACAGGCAGAGATAGCAGCACAGGAGGCATTGTTCAATCGTGATAAGTTTGTCATCCAATCACCTCTGGATGCAACAGTCGCAGATGTATTAGTCGATATCGGTCAGGATATTAGTCCTGGTACGCCTCTCGTGAAGCTCGTCTCTCGTAGTCAGCAGATCGAACTGCTGATCACTGCATCGGAGAGGGATGGTGTAGAGGTCGGGCAGACCGTGACGGTGACGAATAGTGATATATTACATCAGTGAATGATATCATCACTCTCGACCGTCGCTGATAAATGAGGAAATTATAAAATGATCGTCGCATTACCTGAAAATGCCTTTACTATAGGCTCCTTCGTCGATGTAGTGATCCCTCTCCAGTGAGGTAATGTCGTCCTTCCGCTCAATAGTATCGATATCGTCGATGTGCAGAGATGACAGATCAATCTCCGAGATGGTAAGGAAATCATTCGTAAGACGATCGATCTAGGGCAGTTTTTTGGAGATATGGTAGAGGTGACAAGTAGTATCCCTCTGACCGAGCAGCTTATCTTGTCTGATATAGCACAGTATGATCCCGAGATGATGACGCTGGTCGTCGAACAGATACCTGCAGCGATGCCGATGGATAGAGGAGAGGAAACAAGTATGTAACGCAAAAACATTCAACCACTGTGTCATTTCGACCGTAGCGATAGCGAAGTGGAGAAATCCTTTATATTATGATCTAGGAGATATGTATTATATTTATATTGTCACCAATCAGAATCGTACTGTACTGTATATATGAGTAACCAATAATATCATAAGAAGACTTAATGAACATAGAGAGTGAAGTATAGAGTGATTTACGAGCCAGTATAATCTTCACATATTGATTTATTACGAATCATTCAAATATATCAATGATGCTATTATGAGAGAAAAACAATTAAAAAGGCGATCAAGGAAAAAGAAGTTCGATCTTATATATACTGTTAATGCCAATCTTGATGAAATAATATTTGAACAATAAAAGATCTCTCGATTCCGCTATCGCTTCACTCGAGATGACAAATACTGATAATTCAATATTTATAATTCAACATTTCTTATGTTTTCTCCCAAGCTACGCCAGTATATCGAATCGCTCCAACATACCTATTTTGGGTGGTTTATTCAAAACTATAAGGTATCGATCCTTATCATCGTCTTGTTGATCGTGTATGGATCCTATGTCGTCGTGACCATACCCAAAGAATCAACACCGACGATCAAGTTTGGTATCGTCAATATCTCGACGATCTATCCTGGAGCGAACCCTCTCGATATCGATAGTACTATCACACAGAAGATAGAAGACAAGATCAAGGATATGCCTGGTATCGATACTATCAATTCGACATCATCGCTATGACTTTCCAATATTTCTCTTACTTTAAAGAATGATATCGATACCAAAGATTTCATCAATGATCTAAAGACAGATATCGATACGCTCATATTCCCATCCGATGTGAAAGATCCGATTATCAAAGAATTATCAACAGATAATCAAGTCCTGTTTCAAATGATACTCTATGCACCTCGTAGTGAGTTTACCATGAATCATATGAGATCATTGGCGATGCGTCTCCGTGACGATATCGAAGGGAAAGCAGGAATCGTCGATGTGACCGTCGATGGTGTCAGTGATGATAGCGATTTTGATATCACGATAGGATTGGATCAGCAGGCTATGACCAATTATGGACTGAGTCTCGCTAGTGTTGTCTCTCAGATCAGATCCTACAAACAAAATACGCCATTAGGTAACCATGCACTTGGTGATTTTCGTTATGATTATAGGATAGCAAATGAACTCATCTCACTCAAAGACCTGAGCATGATACCACTGAGTGTCGGTGGGACATCTATAATGCTTGCTGATATAGCGACGATCCATAGAGATTATAAGCGTGATGATGTGACCTATGGAGGAGTAGCATGATCCGCTGACAATAATGCTATCGGTTTGACTATCTTCAAAGCTGATAAGACAAGTATTTTCCAAGTATCTGAGGATGCCAGAGCATTGATCGCTCAGACGATGAAGAAAGTAGACTATCAGAGAGTATCCTTTGCGTATTCGACAGACATATCGGATGTGATTATCGATGATTACAAATCCCTAGGTAATACGGCATGGCAGTCAGTACTGTTAATTTTGATTATTAGTGCTTTGTTTATTGGTATCAGACAGGCATTGATTGCAAGTTTCTCGATGGTATTGTCGTTTTTTATTACTTTTATTGTCTTGGATCAGCTTGATTATTCGCTCAATTTTCTGACCAATTTTAGTCTCATTTTGGCGTTCGGTGCGGGTATCGATACGATTATTGTCTTTATCGAAGCTGCCTGGGAGAATATGAAGAAATGATTTAATCCCAAGACAGCGATGCTCTTGGCGGTGAATACCTATAGAGAGGCAAATATCAATACATCACTTATCAATATCGTTGTCTTCATCCCATTACTTGTCTTGCCAGGTGTCACAGGAAAGTTTCTCTCCTATATCCCGTTGACGATATTTTCGACACTCTTGGCTTCGCTCATCTTGGCATTGACGACCAATGGAGCTCTCTTTACCAGATTAAATAAAGCTCTCCCTTATTACTATGCTGAGTCACATGATGAGGATGAGGAAGAGACAGCGATGCATAGTGAAGAGAAGAAGATACTTGCTCTCGAACAACAAGGCAAGACCGTCCGTGCATTATGAGACAAACCTCGTCTGGATGGATACATTGATCATGTCAGATCGTACTATTTACATCTTTTGGCACGATGATTATCATCAAGAAAAAATAGACTTATAGTGATCTTCACTCCTATAGTTCTACTTATCCTGTCATTTATATTTTTAGCACCATCTATCGGATTCAAGCTATTCCCATCAGGAGATAATCCTGTCGTGAATATATCTTTTACTGCCAAAGAGGGTACAACAACAGCATCACTTGTCAGACAGCTATCAGGTGTCGATACGATCATAGCGTCTATCCCCGAAGTGAAGAGTTATAAAATCGCTCATGATACCAATAAAGCAACAGCAACAGTGGTCTTAGTAAAAGAAGAGCAGAGAGAGAAGGATAGTTTTGCTATAGAGCAGGTATTGCTTAGTGGACTGCAGTATTATACGACACAGTGACTCAAAGTCGAATCCAAGGTGCAAGCATGATGACCACCGACAGGCAAAGCGGTAGGTCTCAAGCTTATCGCATCGGAGACATCGCAGTTGAGTGAGCTCAAGAGAGTGAGCAAAGAATTCGAAGCATATCTCCATACACTCAGTGGGACGATCAATGTGACCAATACTAGTACCAATGCTCCTGGTCAGTTTGAGTTCACATTTGATAGTGATCTCCTCACACAACTTGGTCTCACACCGCAAGATATCCAGTGAGAGCTCTACACTATGATCAACGGGAGCAAAGCAGGAACGATGATGATCGACCAGATAGAAAGAGATATCATCGTGAAAGTGGCAGATCTCGATGCGACACTGACGCCAGAGAAGATACTTAATACGGTGATCCAGACAAGATCTGGACCTCTCACGATCGGCTCTGTTGCGACAGTGACGATCAATCAATCATTGACATCTATCGGCAGAGTCGATGCAGATATCGTCATCACGGTAGAAGCAGATCTCGAAGCTGGTATGACGCCAACAGCGGTGCAGCCACTCTTTGAAGCATTTGCCAAGGACTATGATTATCCCTCAGGTATTAGTTATAAAGCAGGTGGAGAAAACGAGGCGAATGCGGATCTGATTAGTGCTACACTGGGATGATTTTTTGTCGCTCTCTTTCTGGCTTTCGTGATATTGGTGTATCAGTTCAATTCGTTTACCTTGCCTGCAATTATTCTCTACAGTGTCTTCACAGCATTGTTAGGAAGTATCGTTGGATTATGGATTACCAATAATCCATTTAGTATGGGATTTGGTATCGGTTTCATTTCTCTGCTCTGAGTGATCCTGAATACGGCCGTCTTTCTCGTGGATAGGATCAAGTATAATATACAGCTCGGTAGCTCGACGCTGAAGTCTATCATGGAAGCAGGCAAGACAAGATTCCGTCCTATCGTGATCAGCTCGTTAGCGACCGTTCTTGGACTTCTCCCATCAGTGATGCAAGATCCTTTCTATGCCTGACTCGGGTGGACGGTCATCTTTGGTTTGATCTTTTCGGGTGTGATCACGCTGTTGGCATTGCCATGTCTGTATTATATGTTGTTCGCGAAGAGTGTAATGACTGATCTGCATGATTAGATGAAATATTTTTTGTATAAATGTCATTTCCGTATTTCGCATTGCAATCATATAGTATATTATTATATATGGTATTGGTTTTATTTTTATTTTATTATTTATTGTCTCAAACATGTATCAGCAAATTCCCCTTGTACAGAATTGAAAAAAACAAGTTGTTCGTAGTATGATGATTGTACTTGCATTATTGCTATGTTCTCGATCGTTTGTCGCTGAGGCATCGATATTTGTGATCACTCCATCTACTGGTACAGCGACCATTGTCACACCTACGAGTGGATCGACGAATAATTGATTGCCATTTTTCTCTGGTACGGGATCGCTCAATGGAGACACAGTGACTTTATCCTATAGTGGGGGTTCGACGATAGGTACCACGACAGTTGTGACTACTGGTAATTTCTGGATTATTGTGCCGACTGCTTCTATAGCTGCAGGGACACATACAGTCTGTATCAATGGATGATCATGTACGCCATTTACAGTCGCTACATATACGGGTTCGTCATGATCTCGTGATACATCATTTAACTCTGGTGGTGCAGGAGCTTGAGGTCCTATATACAGTGTGGTGATGCAACCTGATGGGAAGTTTATTATTGGATGAGCTTTTCAACTTTACAATGGTGTATCAAGGGGCTATATAGCTCGTTTGAATAGCGATGGTTCTCTCGACACATCATTTACTCCAAGTCCAGGTGCTAACGGATTTGTCTACAATTCTACAGTGCAAGCTGATGGGAAGATTATCGTTGTTGGTAATTTTGATGAATATAATGGTGTGACAAAAAATTATATCGTTCGTGTACATGCTGATGGTAGTATCGATACATCATTTAACTCTGGTGCTGTAGCTGCGAATGGCTTCGTCTCAGTAGCAGTTGTGCAACCTGATGGGAAAATTGTCATCGGAGGACGTTTCAGTACATATAATGGTACATCGAGGGGTCGCATAGCTCGTCTGAATAGCGATGGTTCTCTCGATACATCGTTTGATCCTGGTTCGGGTGCTGTTGGAACTGCTGCTCCTTTCATTGATCAGATGGAGTTACTGGCAGATGGAAAGATTGTCATTGGTGGTGATTTTACTACATACAATGGCACATCAAGAAATCGTATAGCTCGTCTCAATAGTGATGGTTCTCTCGACACATCATTCGATCCTGGTGTAGGTGCTGATGGGCATATAGATGCTCTTGCTATGCAAAGTGATGGGAAGTTTATTATTGGAGGTGATTTTACAGGATATAATAGTGTATCGAGAAATCGTATAGCTCGTATCAACAGCGATGGTTCTCTCGACACATCATTCGATCCTGGTGCAGGTACCAATAATACTGTTGATGATGTCAAAATACAAAGTGATGGGAAAATTATTGTCGCAGGTAATTTCACTACTTATAGTGGTTCGTCTATCAATCGTATTGTTCGTGTAAATACTAACGGTAGTATCGATACATCATTTAATGTAGGTTCGGGTGCTAACGATCATATCGGTAGCTTGGTGATACAACCTGATGGAAAAATTGTCATCGGAGGATTGTTTACAACATATTACAATAGTACATCAGCTTTACGTATCGCTCGTATTGCTACTGATAGTACAGCTCCAGTCATTACACTCAATGGCTCTGCGAATGTTTCTCTCACTATTGGTGCTACTTATACTGAACTAGGAGCTACTTGGGTAGATAATGCTGATGGGACAGGAAGTGCGACTGTTACTGGAACGGTCAATACTGCTGTTGCAGGTACCTACACGATCACTTATACTCAAACGGATATCGCAGGTAATATAGCTACTCCTGTTACTAGAACTGTGACAGTCAGTGTGGCTAATAGTGGAGGATGAGGTGGAGGATGAGGTGGATCTGCTGCAGTTGATAACTGTCCAAATGGCGATTACTCTCCGAGTTATTATGATAGTCTCTGTGGTACAGCCCCTACGACGACATGAAATACTAACAATTCTTGAACTATTACTACTGGATCGATGACAACATCATGAATAACAACTACGACAGTTACAGATACTGATGAACTCAGACAAGCGTATAACTATGCTTTCGCTAATAATATTACTACGATGAATACATTTGAGAAAGCAAATATGATGGGAACGCTGAAGAGAGCTCATCTTGCGAAGATGTTGTCAGAATATGCGGCAGCCAATACTGATAATGAGATCAATACATCACTCACATGTGAATTCCCAGATATTGCTAATCAAAATGTTGAATTGCAATGATTTATCAAAGAAGCATGTCAGCGTGGTCTCATGGGTGTTAATATAGAAAGATTTAATCCAAATGGAGAAGTGACGAGAGCGGAATTTGGAACAGCATTCTCGAGATTGCTCTTTGGTGATGTGCATAACGGTGGTAATCCATATTATATCAACCACTTGCAAGCGTTGAACGATGCTGATATTATGAATAATATCTCTAATCCTTCAATGATAGAGATTAGAGGTTATGTTATGTTGATGATGATGAGATCTGCTCAGTAAAATATCTTGTTCATATATATTTCTTAGAAATCTACCTCTTTATGAGGTAGATTTTTTCATTCTCTTGCTTTTGCTAGTATATATCAGTATCTTGTGGATAGATTTTACTGTCTTTGAATATATGCTACATTTCGATCGTCTCATAGTTATTGATCATCATATTGATTATCTCCAGAGCCTCTTGCCTGAGCAGGAGTTTTTCATAGTCGGGGGGATGATCAGAGATCTGCTGCTGGGGAGGACAACGAATATGGATGATGTGGATATAGCGATGGCA
>CAZBFX010000049.1:0-8499 GCA_964491325.1 uncultured Candidatus Peribacteria bacterium | reverse complement strand
ATCGGTCTCGCCTTCTCCGCTTCGCTATCATATCGATGCTCATAGAGCTGGATAAACATCCACTGCGTTCGTTTATAGAACTCTGGATCGGCCGTCGAGACCATACGATCTCGATCATAGTTAAATCCTATCTTCTTGAGTTGATCGATGAAGACTGAGATATTCTGATCAGTCGCTACGGACGGATGAATCTTATTCTTCATCGCATAGTTTTCCGTCGGCAGACCGAATGAATCAAATCCCATCGGATGGAGGACATTATAGCCAGCGAGTTTTTTCTGACGAGAGACGACGTCCGTAGCGATATATCACTTCGGGTGACCGACATGCAGTCCTGCTCCTGATGGATAGGGAAACATATCCAGAGCATAATACTTGGGTTTATCTCATCACTCACTCGTACGATAGACAGCGTAGTCAGACCGTTTTTTTTGTCGCTTGGATGCAAGCGTACTTCGATCAATCATAGGAAAAGATGAAAGCTAAAAGCGAAGGCTAAAAGCAAAAGCTAACTTTAGCTTTATAGTTTTGCTTTCGCCTCGTGAATTATGATCCCGACAACACAGTATCAGTTGCTGATCCAGTATCAAGATTTGCTCATGTTTGTGCTTGATTATCAGTAGTAGTTGGCGTCTGTGTCGCATCGAAGATGCCGATAAAGAGCGTCGCTAAGACGAAGACTATCATCAGGATAGCAATTACTTTGGTCATGGTTTTGGAGGACATAAGGACAATGAAGAATTAAAAGTTAAAAGTTAAAAATTAAGAATATATCTTGTCATACTTACTCTGAGCTCTACACTCTTCATTCTAAACTCTTACCTATCTCGCTAATTTCTTCTTTGCTTTCGCATGCTGTGGATCGATCTCGAGGATAGCATAATAGCAATGATTGGCAAGTTCTTTGTCTTGGACTTCTTCGTAGAGCTTCGCAAGTGCTTCTCGATAACCAATATGCGATGGCCTTCGCTTCACGACTTGTTCCATCAGGGCTATAGCATCTTCTATCCTTCCTGTATTGTAATAAATCTCCACCATCGTCGTCGCATATTTGGGATTGTCATGATCGAGATTGCAGGCTTTATTGACGAGGACTTCGGCAGTCTCGAAGTCACCTGCGTCCAGATACATCTCCGCTATCTGTCGAAGCGACTTATGATCATCAGGATGATAGTCGACTACTCTCTTCAGTAATGGGAGGGCTTTCTTCGACTGACCACTTGCAAAGTAGTAATCAGCCAATGCTCTCGTAATATCAATACTCTGTGGATCGATAGCAAGTCACTCGATCAACTTCTTCTCATAGTCTTCCATTTTCCCTCTATGTTTGAGATAATTTGCATCTGTTCGAAATTTCTCCCAATAGAGAGACTCTCTGACTGCAATATCAGGATCAGCCTGAACCAAAGGTCATGCCTCCTGAACGGATGGCGAAGCGACAATATCTCAGGACATCTGATCACTTTCGATCCCTCATTCTGTCATTCCTTCGTGCTCTCATGCTCTCAGGCTTTCAAGCTCTCATTCCTCTAGCGATTGATCCGTCAGGACTCCTTGTGGTCCGTCTATCTGTTCCAATTCTTCTTCCGCCATCCCGTCATCGACGGTGACGATATTATCTTTGATCTGTTCGAGCATATCGTTGTGACCGATATGTGCACGAGCCATCGTCAGACGACGATAGAGAGCATAGACTATCTTGGCGACCAAATAGACAAGAGGCAGTCACAAGACGAGTAATGTGAAGATCACTCACCAATCAAAAAGACTCGTATATCCCAATGGGATAAGCGTTTGTCGAAGAATCGAGATATATGCTACTGTTCAGGACATGAAGAAAGAGTTAGAAATTTAAAATGAAGAGTTAAGAATAGAGAAGGTAATGATTCTGAATTTTTAATTCTAAACTCTTAACTAAAATTACCCCGCTGCCTGCTTGAGTGATGCGAGACTTGCACTATCACCAACCAATCCGTGTGCATACTGGTCAGACATCTTTGTGTTTTTATTTTCGTAAATCTTTTTTACTTCTTCGAGATTGATCTGAATACGATTACCTTCATCTAAGACGACATCGATCTTGTTGGTCATGATATTGAAGTTCGTGACCATACCGCATTTGTCACAGTTTGCTACTTCGATCTTTGATCATCTCTTCGGGAACTTCTTCGACTCGGAGAGATAGGTCTCGACCTCATACATGAGACTGCATTTGAGTTTGCCACAGCGACCTTTGAGTCTCTCGACATCACGACCCGTGAGATGTTGGATCAAGAGATCTTCGATATCGATGCTCGGAAGGGGGCGATTCGATTTGCAACAGAGGTTGCGACCATTACAGCCGATGATATGATCAGTTGCAGGAGACATCTTGACCATATCTCTAGCACCGACCTGGAAGAGAAAAAAATGACTGCCGAGTTTCTCGCGAAACATCTTGATAAACTCCGTAAAGAGAAATCTCTGCTCTGCATAGAAATAGAAATATCGCTGCTGAGCAAACATATGATATCTCGCTGTCACAGGGATGGCTTCGGGAAATGCTTCTCTAAAGTCTTTCTTGAACATTGGGAACTTCTCACGAGCTTTAGCTTGCATCATATCAAATTCCTCTATCTCCTCTGCCGTCAAGCGTCATTCATATTTGGCTTCACGATCTATCCCCTTATATCTCTCACCGATATAGGTACCGATAGACATATTTTGCTTGCCATCACCGCCTGTATAGGCGAAAGCGATCTTTTCGCCGAGAGTAAACTGTTCTGACTCGTTTACTTGCATCCAGAGATTCTTGTTCGTATATCGATCGATGATATATATCTTTTTGTGTGTCATAGAGAGGCGAGACAAAGCATAAAAGGAGCAAAAAATTATCAATAGCGACTATACACAAATAGACAAGCAAATACAATCACAAGTACGAAAAAACTCTCACAGACCAGAAGCAGAACGATACAATATGTTGCATTCTCTAGAGTAAATAACTATAAATATGTATCTTTTATCCTCTTATATTACCATACTATCATGTCCCGCATCCAATCTCGATACCGCAAACATCTCAGCATCTATACCAATCACAATGATCTCGACGCCAGACTCAAGAACGCCGATCGAAGCAGAAGTATCATCGCATTCTTGCGAGTGGGATTGGTATTTTTGATAGTCGGTATCATCGGCAGTGCTATCGGAGCTCTCATGATCACCTACAACAAAACATCCATAGCTGACTGACTAAGTAGTTATGCATCAGGTATCATAGCACAACTCCCTGCAGGTATGACATGAGAGATCATCGTCTCTTCAGGGACAATGAGGCTCCATGTAAACAATGACAAAGCATTTGTCATCAATCTCACGAAAGATATAGATGAGAAAATAGATGATGGACATGCAAACGATATGTGACCGACTGTCCTAGTGGATACATCCCTCTCGACCATGCGGACGAACAGTAAACATATAATAATGATCACACAAAATGCTGTCTTGATCAATGACTGGAACAAAAGTAAAGTCTATGACTTCGATACTATGAGTGCATGAGATACAAGCCACGACGAAAGCATAGCCATCACCCAAGAGATGATACAAACACGACCAGCACAGATACAGACACTGGTCTATACTCATATTGACTCACTGGTATTGATAGTCGAAGGTATCGTTATAATGGTTAGCATACTCCTACTGATCACAATGGCTCTCCGATACTTCTTCCTCTGCTTCATCATACGATGTCTCGTATCTATCGTCGTAGCAATCGCGAAGCGGGAGATACCACACAACAAGCGAGATATTATCTGCATACTCGGATTTGGACCATTCCTCCTCCATCTGTTTTTGTTATCTAGCCCACTCTATGTGCTGGCTATGACACTCTTTATCTGTTTCTTGATCTATCAGCATCGCGATTTTCATCAAAAAAAATAGCAACTTATAACTTATGACTTATAACCTATGACCCTCCCCAGCAGCGACGCTATCACCCATCTCCAACACACGATACGAGAGCGATACGCTGATCATCAACGCATTCTCCCATGGCGTCAGACAACTGACCCTTATACTATTCTTGTCTCCGAGATTATGCTTCAACAGACACAAGTAGACAGGGTCATCCCAAAGTATCATGCTCGACTAGAGAAATGGCCCACAGTAAAGGATCTCGCATGAGCGACACAGGCAGACATCTTGACTGCGTGGTCAGGATTGGGCTACAATCGTAGAGCATTGAATCTCTATAAAGCCGCTCAAAAAATCGTCCATGACTATCATGGACAAATACTGCCAGATGAAAAAGTACTACTCTGACTCCCTGGGGTAGGTCTCTATACAGCTCATGCCATCCTCGCTTTCGCATACAACCTCGAAGTCCCCGTCTTGGATATCAATATCAAGAGGGTACTAATCCATAACTTCGACCTGGATCCAAAGATGTCCGATAAAGAACTGAGAACTATAGCTCTCGCCTGTGTCCAGATAGGGAGATCTCGCGATCGGCATAATGCTCTGATGGACTATGGATCGCTCGTCCTCCATAGCAAGAAGACAGGCATCAGGTCAGCTCCTCAATCGACCTTCCAATGATCGAGAAGACAAGTGAGAGGAAATGTCCTGAAATATCTCATCAAACATGGGAAAGCTGATAAAAAGACTTTACAAGAACTTTTCCCACATGAGGAGCGAGATCACATCCTCCAAGCGATGCTCGATGAGAAGATCATACAGCAAAGCACGTCCGACATCTTTGCTCTTGCATAAGAAATAGAGAAGTATACAATATAGCAATTCACCATTTATAATTCATCATTTCCATCATGACCAAAATCCGACAATCATTCAAAGATAAAATCAGTATCATGGCAAAGCTCTTTCGTGATCCAGCCACTCCTCTGTGGATGAAGATAGTCATGATAGCGTGCATCATCTATGTCATCTCACCGATCGATATCATCCCTGATATTGTACCTATCCCACCGATCGGAATCATAGATGATATCTTATTGATACGACTCGTAGCATCTGGCCTAGGATCGACTACACAGGGGCAGAAATATACCTATCAGATCAAGAAAGAATCAGGCAAGACAATCATCGAGGGGGCTTAAAAAGTCTTGATTTCCCGATCAAGTTTGCGTATATATACTTATATTTGTATCGATTATTGATTATGACACATTCGCAACACTGCTATCTCAACATTATCTGTCTTATTGTCTCTCTCGGAGATCAGTGAGGATATTGATGATGCAACAAAGTCTAAAAAATTGACTTTCTAAACATTATGATTATACTATCCTTACTGACATCGCCAGTGAGGATATTTTTATTTAAGAAATAGGCAGTTAAACAATGAGTATAGCGTCTACGAGTAGTTGAAACCATCAAAGTAATTTGGATAATGCAACATTTACTACTTTTGCAGAAAAACAAACAAAGAATAATACGCCCGATGCTTTAGCTGCAATTCTTTATGCATGTCAAAGATTGAGCTCAGATAGCCAAGACCTCATCACAGCTTGTACAGGTAATGACTTAATTGCAAACTTTCGCAAAGAAGATATTACTAAAATTAAAAACAGGGTTGAGAAATTGTCCAAGATCGAAAAAGATCTAGAGTTCAAAAAAGAGTTTACGAGACAAATGGTCATAGGCATGGCTCGTCTTGAGTGAGTACCTGATGCTACCATAGCAAAGATATATGAAGTAAAAGACATAAAAAGTGTTATGATACCATCAGTACAAGAGATTCTCAAAAAAAGACACATCGGCCTTATTGATTGTAATCTCGATGATGTAACTTTATCGCCGAAAGACAGAAATTTACTTATATATACAAAGCTTTTCCTCCACGAACAATGCGGTAATACTATCGCCGATAGTAACATGACAGAAAACTCAAAGTATTATGAACTTGATAATCAGGGAGCTCTTATTATCAAGCCATACGGTATTGCATCATATAGACAAGCTATAAATTGTGCATACCAAATGTACCAAGAAAGCTTTCATGGCATACCGCCCGAAGAAAGCACAAAAAGATATATCGTCCTTGAATCCCAAGAAGATATAGAAAATATCTATGAAAGCTGAAACTTAGTACTACATGATGGTAGTATTATAAATGAAGAACAGAAGTCCCATATTCTGAGTATCACTCGTGCGATAATGCATATTCAATCACATAAAAGACTTGATTATACAATCGGTAGGCACAATCCAGGAGGTCTCATAACATATGAATACTGAGAAAATGCTATTAAGCTCTTTGAGAAAGCTTTTGACGCACAAATGGAGAGGGAATCTGAGATCATGCGAACAGAAGAAATTGAAAGGCGATGAATAAAGAATTCTGAAGGTGAAAATATTTCAAGAAATCCAACCGCATATAATTGAAAAAGCCATTCACGACTTTTCAAAAATATGAAAATAGGCAATAACATAGATGTGGAATTTTCTGGAAGGATCAAAAGCTTCCATAGTAGTGTGTGGAAACTAATCAATACGCCCAAATATAAACATGGTAAACATATGACTGATAATGGTGCAGTCACATTCCATACAAAAGGCCACGAGAACTCCTGTCAGGTCTTTATGCATATGATCAATAGCATAGATAGTAATGATTTAACTAATGTCAAATTGGATATTAAATGAGATTTATCTTGGAGTGAGTTTCTCGAACATATAGAGTCAGTTGAGAAAAGTGAAGATGGATATTCTTTCAGGCTTAATGAAGAATCTATTGATTCATTCTGAATAAAGGAGGAAAAACTTAAATATCTCTATAAAAACAAACAATTCGCGAAATCCATCTATGAAGCGAAGAATAATTGAGAAAGCAAAAAGACTGACAATAGGAAAACGGGTATAGGATATGAAGAATTCAAACTCATCATGCCATCAGGTACTGAAGTACAAATAAGGACAAAAGAACAAATCAATAACGGCAATCTCGCACCTATTGCACATAACGAACTAGGTGAAAGATGACACTGGATATACGATGGTTATAAATGAATAGAGATTCTCTTGAGACTTCATAATGAGATTATACCAATCGGCGATAACACTACATCTAATGTTATTGACCACCTAGTAGACAATGCAATGAAACAAGAAGAGCATTATCTAAGGTGAAAGTTTGCGATGGAATGAGGCAAAGATATGTCAGCCTTTAACCCTTGGTATGCAATCTATGGACAGTTAACGAGTAAAAATGGTCAGTATGATTATTTCAATGCAGATAGAGCTGGAAACCGGAAATATAGATGTAAACAGGCAATGTATAGAAATATTTTAAAGAAGTATGTCATTGTATCTCACAATGGAGTAAAGTACCTCGTGCCAATAAAGTCAGAGAAAAGATATGATGATTGATTGATAGAAATATATAAAGAGTATATGAAGAAGAAATGAAAGATGAAAAGAGGAGGAAATTAAATAAACAAAAAGACGGCATTCCGCCGTCTTATTTTTGATTTTAAAGACAATGTAATACATTATCCTACTCTTCTGTCGTCTCGTACTTCGCCATCAGCATATCCGTCTGTATCTTATCCATCAATTGCTGGATTACTCATACGATGATGATGATACCCGAACCCGTGACGATCACAGGGATAGATCCTAACTGGACAGAGATATCTTGGATGAAAGGGATATAATAGAGTACATAACTATAAATACCGAGAACACCAAGCCCTATACCACCCCAGAGACTAAGATGATTGAGGATGCCTTTGATATATTTGGCAGTCTCATCACCTGGTCTGATACCAGGAACAAATCCGCCTCTCTTCTGAATATTATCCGCAATCTTGTCAGGATTGAAAGTAATGAGCGTATAGAAATAGGTAAAGAAAACGATACAAAGGAAATAGAAGACAATCGCCCATACACCGGGTTGTTGGGTGTAGATATTGAAATGGACATTGATCCACTGAGCTATATCACCGATAAAGCTCGATGGCATACCAAATTTCATCACTACTTGCGATAACAAATACGGGAAAGATGTAAATGCCAATGCAAAGATGATAGGTATCATACCCACTGGGTTCAAAGGAATGGGGAGCTTAGATGTCTCCTGTACTTTACCCTGTCTCGCGTAGATGACAGGGATATGCTTCATCGTCTTGAGAAGCAATATCGACAATGCAACGAGTCATCCCATGATCAATATCATAAAGAAAAGGATTCCGACAATACCGAAAGTACCTGATCCAGCACTGAAACTACCTGTAGCCTGCGTCACTACTCATGCGATGATACCAGCAAAGATGATCAATGATGTACCATTGGTAATACCTTTTTCCGTGATAATATCGGATATAAAGAGCATTACCATAGAACCGACTGCCATCACAAATGCTGCGAACAATATAGTCAATCGTGATGATGTATCAATCAATCATGTAAACATAGAATTGATCAAAAACACCATACCGATAGATTGCAAGAATGCGAGAGGAAATGTCATATATCTCATATAGA
>CAZBFX010000048.1:0-8830 GCA_964491325.1 uncultured Candidatus Peribacteria bacterium | reverse complement strand
TATATAGTATGTATAGAGAAAAACTCCTTCTTTTTTTGCAAAATAGTTTTTTTTCTCTATAATTGTCGTACTATAGTATTTTGGCATTCTCATGTTTTAGTTTTATTGCTCTTTGTGACTATGAATATCTCTCAACTTTGGACTGTAGATACTGCATATGCACAACAAGACGCTCCTATAGATAATGGTCTTGAAGGATGACAGCTTCTTAATAATCTACCTTCAAATAGTCCTTCCTATGAATGGCAGAGTAGTACATCTACTCCTAGTGCTGCATGATCTGCAACCGACAATACGGTCAAGGCATCATGTACTACCATGTATGGATCATTTTTTACACCGAGCTCGACTATAGGTCTAGGCTCAACCGATGATTGTGCATGTACGGTGAAGAACAAACTTGTACAATGTTCTACTATTCCTTCTGAGATACTCAGTCAGCAATGTACGATTATAAAAGCAAGTACTCGATCGACAAAAGATGGAAAATGTACGTGTCTTCATGGTCTCACAACGGATGGTACAGCATGTCTCGCCAATAACTATGGTGATATCGGCCTCAAATGTAGTGCTCAGGATATCCTCAATAATACCTGTACCTGGAATATTAACAAGACCCTCGGTATCAAAGCATCGAACCCTATTCCTAATCCTGAACTATTTGTCCAGGATATAGTATTGGGAGCGACGAGCTTTGTCGGAACAGGTGTCTTTATCGCTCTGGTCGTGATGTGATTCAAAGCTGTGGCACAGGGATGATCGGGGAGTGAAGATCAGATGGGCAAGATCAAATCGTGAATTATCAATCTCTTGATTGGTGTCGCATTGATTATGCTGTCCTATACGATCATCAGGATCGTGCAGTATGTGGCGAGAGGGTACTAAAGAAGTTATAAGTGCTAAGTTATAAGTCGTAAGTGAAAAGGATAGAGGAGTGTAGGGACGAACTTGTGGTTCGTCCTTATACGGAAGAAGGGAGGATGCAAGTTTCACCACAAACGCTTGACAACCGTTTTTTTTTTCGTATAGTGAAGATGCGGTTGTCTATATCGCCGCGTAGGTGTATGTCTGATAAAAAGTTTGGCTGGATGTTCCTAACCTTCGGGAGTATTGTAGTAGTGCTGACTGCACTGCTATTGGTCTTTGCACCCATCGCCCCTAAAGAGGGGTGGGTGTATATTATCTTGGCGGTCTTCGCCATAATCGGGGTGTTCTTTCTAGCCATCGGAGCTCTTGAGCTCGGATGGTTTGATAAGAAAGAAAAAGAGGAGAAGTCGGTATGACCGCCTCTCTCCTCTCAGAAAAACGGTCTCCCTTTGCTTATCGGCGGGGGAGACTTTTCTTTTATAGTGAAAGTAATGAGATCCTTCAACTCCGCTACGCTTCGTTCAGGATGACGTATGTTGCATAGATAGTTATTGGGCGTTTATTGCTTGGTAGAAGACTTTGCACTCTTCATTCTGCATTCTCAACTCTTCACACTTCTTCTTGCAAACCATTCCTTTCTTGCCTATACTTACGACTGTCTCTTATAATGTTCGTCGTATCAAAAAAGTCGCACGATTTTTCTGATCCCTCGGCATGAAGAGACGAAGCTTTTAATTCTTTTCTCTTTCTCCATGTCTATCTGATCTCATGACTTCAAAGAAATCCGTCGCTCGTATATGATCGATGGTAAAGAACTCACTATCTCCACAGGTAAACTAGCACCACAAGCACATGGCTCTGTCCTCGTCGAATATGGCGAAAATGCTCTCCTCTGTACAACCGTTATGGATCGTAATCCGAGAGAAGGGACGGACTTTCTCCCACTCACGATAGACTTCAGAGAATCATACGCTGCTGGTGGTAAGATCGGTGGAGCGGCCTACAGACGCAGAGAAGGAAGGCCAGGTGACGCATGTACCCTCTATGGTAGACTCACGGATAGGGCTCTCAGACCATTGTTTCCGAAGGGTATGATCAACGGTATCGTCGTGGCCATCACACCACTTGCACTCGATCATACACAAGATCTCGGTATGATGAGTCTCATCGGAGCATCAGTATCGGTCTTACTCTCTGGGATACCGTTCAAGGGTCCAGTGGGAGCAGTCCGTATCGGTCGTCAGGATGGTAACTTTATCATCAATCCCACACTTGAACAGCTCAAGACATCAGAACTCAATCTCATCTGTGCGGGTCGTGAAGGATCTATCAATATGATCGAATGTGATGCCAAACAAGCACCTGAAGCTATTGTGAATGAGTGATTTGTCATCGCTCAGCAGTTTATCGATCAGACAGTACAAATACAAAACGACTTCCTGACACATTGTACGGTCAAGGCTCAGACAGTCACATTCAATAAACCGTCTGCATCGACGATAGCGTTTGTCCATGGATTGTTTACGAGTGAGATCCAGACAGAGATGTTCGGTAATACGAAGATATCGTTTAATGAACATTATGGCACCTTCGAAAAGCATGCAATTGCTGTCGCAGGAGATCATCGTCAGACGATTACTGATCCATCGATGATGGATGATTATAGCGATGCGAAGATCAAGATGGCTGTGTTCGATGTCGTCAAATATGCTATCCGTGATCGCACACTCAATGAAGGCAAGAGAGCGGACAATAGATCGACATTGGATATCAGACCGATCGATATAGAAGTTGCTTTGACGAAGAGAAACCATGGAACAGGTATGTTTCGAAGAGGCGATACGCAGGTATTATCTACTGTCACGCTTGGTTCACCGAGTGAGAATCTCATCATCGATAGTATGGAAGAAAGTCAGGTAGAGCAGTATTATATGCATCATTATAATTTCCCTGCATTCTCTACAGGAGAGGCCAGGGGAAGCATGAGTACGAGTAGGAGAGAGATTGGTCATGGAAAATTAGCCGAGAAAGCCCTCGAACAAGTATTGCCATCGAGAGAAGCATTCCCCTATACGATCAGAGTCGTCAGTGACTGTCTCGGTTCAGGATGATCGACATCGATGTGATCAGTCTGTGGATCGACACTTGCTCTCTATGATGCATGAGTGCCGCTTATCGCTCCTGTGTCAGGGGCTGCGATGTGATTGATGACGAAGACCGATGATGAAGGTCATATTTTGTCACATAAAGTCCTCACCGATATTAGTGGAACGGAAGATTTTGTCGGTGATATGGACTTCAAAGTCGCAGGGACGACGACAGGTATTACCGCTATTCAGCTCGATACGAAGGTCATGGGTATTACAGTCGATATTGTCCATGAGACGATCGCCGATGCTCGTGTAGCGAGACTTCGTATCTTGGACAAGATGTTGGAAACTATTTCTGCTCCGAGAGCGTCACTCTCACCATACGCACCGAAGTTGGTCGTGATGATGATCGATCCAGACAAGATCAAGTCAGTGATCGGTAAGTGAGGAGAGATGATCAATAAGATCATCGAACTATCCTGAGGTGTGAAGATCGACTTCGAAGATGATGGTAAATGCTTCATCTCGCATACTGATCAAGATAAGATCGACAAAGCGATCGAACTCATCAAAGATATCACCGAAGATCTGCCACTCAATACACCGCTTGATGGTGTCGTCTCGAGAGTTGAGGATTATGGTCTCTTCGTCAACCTCCCAAGGAAAAAGAGCGGTCTCATCCATGTCTCACAACTCAACTCACCGATGGGTACATCACTCGCAGCGAGCTACAAGATTGGGCAGACGCTCAAGGTCATGGTCATCGGTGCTGATGATCAGGGAAGATTGAAGTTGAAGAAGGTGGCGTAATGCGAAATTATGAATGGTAAATGGTGAATTATACATTGCTCCGTAATGTGAGTATATACTCACTCTTTTATCTTTTTATTATATCCATGCACACTCCTATCACTACCATGCGATGACTTATCATCCACGTCTTTCGTGTTGCATTTTTCTTCGAAAAAGAAGAGAGAATCTCTCGTGGCGAATATCGAGTAGGTATTATGATGCTTATGTTTATCGCTTCGTTTGTCGCATTGATTGTAAGTTTTATTATAGATTCGCGAATTATTAATTTACTTCTCTTTCTCGTTATATATATAGTTCCTTGGGTTAATCTCCTCATAAAAAGAGCTCATGATCTCAATATGCCAGGTCGACGAGTAGCGGCTTTGCTTGTTCCTGGCCTCAATGTCTATCTCTCGATTATGTTCTTGTTCTCTCCTGCATATAATGACAATAATGCTTATGGAGAAGATCCTCTGAAACATATTCCGTCAAATAATGTATGATATCGAGCTGTCTGTATTGCTTTGTATGTGTCCTATATTCTTATACAAATTGCTCCTAACTTTATAGATGTTATTGGTAGGTTGGGAGCTATGACTTCCTCTCGAGTGCCAGAGCCTGATGCCTCTATGAATCCCTATACTATGATGAATACTACTACATCATCATATGGAGAGAGCGATACGAGATGAGAAGAATAATCTCTTTACCATATGTTATCGTAGCTATGCAACAACCAATCGCTTCGCTATGATGAATACTTGTGCATATTGTTCGTGTGGCGTTTTTTCTCGAGAAGCAAGAGAGGATCTCTCGTGGCGAATATATCCTAGGAGTATGACTTCTTCGACTAGTTTTTTTGATTTTTGTGGCTTTGTGGATGTCGGCATTCATTGCTTTTGCTGAGATACGACTGATGCCCATAGATCATAGACTATTTTCCTCTATCCATCTCTTTACTGATAAGTGATTTATTATTATTCTCATCGTATCAGGGCTTATGGTTTTGCCCTCATATATCAATCTGATGATCAAGAGGCTCCATGATATCGGTATGCCTGGACGGAGGCTATTTCTTCCTTCGCCAATGTCTATCCTCCGTTTGCGGGTATCGAGATATATAGTCAGAGGAAGTGTGGGTAGCAATAGCTATGGTGACGATCCTCTGCAGCATATCTCGCAGTCTCAGTCCTATTATGGCAAGGCGTCGATACTTATTATCCTCTCTATGATTGTCTGTATCGTCCCTATCGTTATTTTGGCTGATAGACTTGGTCGTGATATATATCATATCACGCAAGAATATTATGCGATCATCGCGAAAGAGGATCTATTTTGTAGACAAAAATATGCCATTCCTGACGATTATTTGAGTTATGGTGACGCAGCATTAGGTGATGATAGTGATATATTTGGTTACTTTGATTGTACTGATGATGATGTATTGCAGAGTGACTTTTCAATATAGCAATTATAACACCGACTGTAATTTCTTCTTGATTGTCTCTTGGAGGACGGGATCTTTCGTCAGAGAGAGAGCTTTGACTAATATTTGTTTGGCTTCGTCTAGCTGATTATCACGGATGAGAGACTCTGCGAGGAGGTAGGAGAGATAGGATCTCGGGAGAATATTATTGACGCTACGGAGACGATCGGTCATATTGGCAAATCTACGCTGAGCGATATCTCTCGCTATCGTCCCTATCGTACAGACTGTCTGATCAAATGATCAGCTTTGACATCTCGTGATATAGAGATCGAGGATGCTCGTATCATATTGTAGGATGCTATAGTCTTTTTGGTACATATAAGGTTCGAAGATGATCTTCTCTCGAGCAAGCATCATATCGGCATTGTGCATGTCTGGCTGACTGAGGAGTGACTTAAATGACTTACTTGCTCCATTGTGATCATCAAGTGCGAGATAGCTACTGATGATATATCTGATCGTATCACTCGTGATACGACTATTATCTATCTGCGTGAAGAAGAGGATGGCATTCTTGTATTCGCCCATCCAATATGCGGTGATGCCGCGAAAAAACTGATACGTAGCGATATTGCTCACATCATCGTCAATGAGTTTGTCAAAATATCATGCTGCCTGACGCCATTCGTGGGTGAGGAGTGCACTATAGGCAAGTAATTGCTGTGGGAGAATGTAGTGAGGATCTTGTGCGAGGATGGCAAGCGATATCGTCTGTGCGAGACGGACATAGCCATGTTCAAAGAGCGAGAGGGCTATCATACCATCATTATAATAACTAGGCATATCACGGGCAGCAGCGATATTGGCTAATCTCTGGCGAATAAGGACAACAGCATCATGGTGACTCCCTGATCATAGTAGTCCATTTATCTGTGTCAGGAAACTTTCTGTGTCTCCTTGCCCGAGGCTAATCAGTGCTATATGCCACGTGTTTTCTGCATCCGAGAGTGAGAGACGAGAGAGCATCGTCATGATCGATGTACTATCGACACGATTGTGATCGATGGTGATTGACGCATTTCGCATGATGAGCATGACCTGTTCGCTAGGGAGACTCGTGATCATGGCATCTGTACCCATCATCATATAGCTGTATGCGGCATCATAGTTTCACTCACGAAAGAGGGTCGTCACGAGTGCTGATCGTGTCGTCGGATCTCTATCACGCTCATAGCGTTCACGGAGAGTCTCGCTATCGGCTAGTCAGCTAAGTGATGGCGATATGATATCACTCCCTATAGTAGCAATGATCGATGCAAATGATAGACTGCCATTATTTCATGAGAGAGTTGTGGTGATTGTTGCCGGTGATTGTGTAGTATTGGTCTGGCTTGATCGTCGCTGGGATATGTCTATGATCTGCCATGATGTCTGACCATGTATCCCGCCCATGATACCGCCACGATACACTGCCAAAATATATCCCAACCAAAGGAGCAATAAGAGGAGATGCCGTTTATATCGTTTGTTGTGCAACATCAACAGTAAGCAAAAAACTAAATAATAAAGCAAAAACAAGAGTGAGTTGTATTTTTTTGGGCTTTAGTATTGTGTAATTATACGAAAAGCGAGGAGCTTTGCAATACATGACAGTATGAGAAAACGAAAAATATCTTGTATATGAGTCTATTTTGTGTATAGTAGAGAGAATAGAGAAGATAGGGAGAATGGGGAAGATAGAGTAATTACGAATTCTTCATGGCTTTATGTTTTAATGTGTAATACTTTCGTCTATGTGAACATTAGCTGTCAATCATATCCGTCGTCATGCATGTATGAGAGCTCATACGGCGACACATCTCCTCCATGCTGAGCTTGCGAAGATTTTCCCGATGACCAAGCAGGCATGATCCTATGTCGGTGAAGATGAATTGAGATTTGATTTCTTCGCTGAGAGAGGACTAACTCCTGATGAGATAGAGCAGATCAATCTCGCTTTGGCCAATAGTATCGCTGCTGCGTCTCCGGTCTCGACGGCAGAGATGCCCTATGCTGATGCAGTCAGCTTCGGTGCGAAAGCATTCTTTGAAGACACATACCCAGAGATAGTGAGAGTGGTGTCTATTAGTGATACTAGTTCCATCGAATTATGCTGAGGGACACATGTATCATCGACTGATGCGATCGGATGTTTTGTTATAACAGAGCAGAGTGCCGTCGCTGCAGGGGTAAAAAGAATCACTGCTCTGACGGGACCGAAAGTCCTGTGACATATCACATCACTGCAGTCGACGATCGATGAGATCGCTGCGAAAATTTCCGTCCCAGCGAAGCAGATCGTCAGCAAGATCGATAAGATACTCGTTGATCAAGCAGATATGCAAACGAAGCTTCAGACGATGATGACACTTTCATTGCAACAGAAAGAGAAGAAAGAAATGAAAATACATAATGAAGCTCTTTCCTTCGTCTGGTCTCTAGAGAGTGATCCGTTGCTGGCAGAGATGAATTTCTCGGATATCGTGACGACTCTCAAAGGCGTGACCGACCTGTGATCCTGGCTGGTGTATAGTCAGACAGGTCAATATGCTCTCTCGCATCCGAGAGCCAAAGAGCTAGTCGCTGCATGGTGACGAAGTGGTGGTGGTTCAGCCACTTTTGTGCAAGGGAAAGAGGAGAAGGTTTTAATGATTTCATAATAGTATGAAAACTATTCTCATCACATGATGATCTCGTGGTCTCGGAAAAGAATTGGCCGATGTTTGCAAAGAGCAGTGATATACAGTTTTCTCTCTTGCAAGAGGGGGGGGTGATATAGTCTGTGATCTGACTGACAAGCAGAGTATCGAGGATGCGGTCGCCACTATTATGAAAGATATTCCTCAGATTGACTGTATTATCAACTGTGCAGGTGGTGGAGAGATCGAGTCAATCGACACATTTGATTTCGATCATGCCGATGAAGCACGGAAAGTGAATACACTCGGACATGCCTATCTCATCGCAGGATTGCGAGATCAGATCAAAAGTCAATGAACAGATGTTATGACGATAGGAGCAACGATTGGTTATAAGGCAAATGACTATATGCCACTATACAGTGTAGCCAAGCGATGATTGAGATGATTGGTCGAGAACTGGAGAAGCGGATTGAAGGGCACATCGAGTAGAGTTATATTAGTAAGCCCAGGGTGACTAGATGGCGAATCGAATCTTGGGCCTACGGGGAGGGAGACGAAGATTCGTCAGATCACAGGGAAAGATCCATGAATCATGATCTCTACGAAAGAACTAGCAAAGTTTATCCTCACCATCTATCAACTTCCAAATAATATGGAAGTGTCTGAAGTTATTATAAATAGGAAATAGTTTTGTTTTTCTTATTCACATGATCTCTATCTACAAAACACTTATCGCATGATATCTTGCTCCGCATCTCGATATGTCGATCGATGCGATCGCTGATCTGATAGAAATCCCTCCGATGGAGATCGATGCTGACTTTGCCTTTCCATGCTTTACGCTAGCCAAGACGATGAAGATGGCACCGGCAGCATTAGCTGAACGCATCACTGCGGAATTACATAAAGGCGAAACTTCGTCGTGTATATTTTCTGCTATGGGTCCCTATATCAATATCCATATCACGACA
>CAZBFX010000047.1:0-8844 GCA_964491325.1 uncultured Candidatus Peribacteria bacterium | reverse complement strand
TAAAAACCTCTCCGAACGGCTGGAAGGAGAGGTTGTGATATGTTGGATGTGTGTGGAGACTAACAATAAGCAATTCTCGTCATCTTCTGGATGATCTGTTCGATCAACCATCCGTATTCTCTCGCGACATAGCTGTCAGACGCTACTTTTGTTTGAAACTCTATCGTCCATAGATTGAGAAGATTCTTTGTATCCTCTGTTTTTGCTTCACTATGTGTAGATAATTCATCGATCAATGTGTTGATCTTCTGCAATTGTCTCACCATCCAATCTGCGAACAGATGCTTTGACCATGAGACCAAGCCCTGGACAGCACTGATACCATAGATAGATACCTTATCGAATGAATATGATAATGCATTGACCAGTGAGCTACACAATGCGTTGATCCTATCGACCAAGACAGAGATAGTACTGAGCGATGATCACACCGAGAGTGATGAAGAAGAAACAGATGACAGAGACATAGCAAGCATACGATAAAGAAGTAAATTTCTTTTTGCCTGACATGATAGTATAGTTTTCGCTCGATTTGTCATATATGGAGAGTCTTCACAGCATCTCGGCCATTCCCATCACAGCAAGCTATGATATAATCACTGACTTCTCATAAAATTATCCATCCCATTGCTAACCGATAGTTAGCACTAGCCTCCAAATGAAATAAAAAAGACACAAACTATGTGTGTCGCTATATAATTATTGGACAGATAGCTATCTGTCCTACGATCCTCTAATAAATTACATCTCCAATTCACCAAATCTCTAAAGCACTATATACTGTCCCGCCCTCAGTACCTTCGGTACACCGTAGTTGTGCAACATGATCTGTCTCGCAAACTCGATATCATCAGCCTTGATAGCATCTCGAGTATTGTAATGAATCGGCACTATCGACTTCGCCCCTATCCTATGAGCAGCCTCGACTGCATCCTCCAGCCCCATCGTATATCTATCACCGATAGGGAGAAATGCGACATCGAGATTGTATTTCGCGAATGAAGCCATCTCTGCAAACAACGATGTATCCCCTGCATTATAGATCGTCTTATCTCCGATTTTTATAATAAATCCCGCAGCGAGACCAGCATATCATCCATCTGGATTACTACTACTGTGGAAAGCTCTTACAAACTTCACGCTTCGATCAGGCTGTCTATAGGTCCCACCGATATTCATCGACTCTGTATGAGCGACTCATTTGCTTTCGAGCCGATGACAGAGTTCCACCATCGCTACTACCTTACAGTCACCATGCTGCTGACAGAGAGCTATCGTATCACCGACATGATCACTATGACCATGCGTGAGGAGAATATGCGTGATCGTCTTGCTCTGCATATCATCTAGTCAGATATCACACCTTGTATTACCAGTGATAAATGGATCGATCAGTATAGATCATCCCTCGGTGATAATCTCGAGAAAACTATGCCCATGATAAATGATTTGCATACGAAGAGCAAAAATAAAGACTAATCCAAAAGATCCATAAACTTCTCCTTGATGGTATTCTGCTTTACATCAGCTTTGACCACAAAGTAACTTTTTCTGACTGTCTCTCTCATATCAGGATAGAAAATAAGAGCCATGACCTCTTGGAGAGTACATCGTTTATAGACACCGATATATCACTCACCATCGATAATCTTCAACTTCATAGGATCGCCTGCATAGAGCATGAGAAAATACCTCGTATCTTTATTGAGATTGCCTATCGTTGGATCATCAGTCCTGATACTGACAATACCGAGATCATCAATAATAGTGAGTTTATTGAGGATCATGCCTGTCTCCTCGCTTGCTTCTCTCATCGCTGCATCTTGCGGCGTCTCTCCTACTTGGATCTTACCTTTGGGACAGACTCGCTCTATCTTCTTCGAGAGAGCTTGACGCTTGATGAGGAGATAACGAGGTTCGTTATCGTCTGCGAGATAGTAGACCACTCCTCCAGCCGATTGGATGACACCATTCTCGAGCGGAGCATCTTTGCTGTTTTTTTTTCAGAATCAGAACATATAAAATAATGAAAATAATAAATTTATGCGTTTGCCTTGGTCACTAACCAAGAGGGCAAGTCACTTTCCAATGACTGAACACGCCTATAGGCATCTTCACGTCATATTTTTACCTCCTCTGATCGACCATACTGTTGTTGTGCTTGATCAAAAGATTGCTTAATGGTGGGAGGCAGCCAACCAGATAAATCAACTCCTTTTTTCTCCCTCTGGACTGGTACTTTTATTTCATCGCTAAGATTAAGGAGCTCGTTATGTATCTTTCCGATTGTGCTATCTTCTTCTACAGATTGACTATCTTTGTTCAGTTTCGTTTCTATAGATTGCATATCAGTAAAAATGTCCGCGTCATCGTGTTGATGTGTCACCTCTTTCGATGGAACAGCAGTATCGATCTTTTCTCTGCTATCTGCGATGTCAAAATTTTTATCTACCATAGTATGCAAACAACAATAAATCTATCTAGCTAAAAGATTAGTGAGTTTCTTCAAGACCATGAGATTTTTCTTATAATTCACCCTCGATGGACCGATAATAGAGACAATCGCATCATAGTCATTGATGAGAACTTTGGTATACACACATGACAAGACCTTCTCATCATCACCAGCAAAGGTATAGTAGATACTCCCTCTCTTGATAATCTTCTGACTGAGAAAGTCGACAATCTCCTTCTTTTCGATAAAATCGACAATATATTTCATCGTATCCATCTCCTCTCTCATCTGATCAGTAAGGAGATTATTGATACCAAGGAAATAATACTCATCATTGGAGAGAAAGCCCACGACAACACCATCAACCATCTTGCCGAGATTCTCGGTGATACCTCTCAGACTCGATCTCGCAAGCTCTATATCGAGCTCAAATCACATAGATTCTTCTTCCTCATCAGATTCATAGATCTCATCGAGGAAAGTATCAAGATAGCTACTGAGTCCCTGCACTGTCGGGATCCTGCCCGAGCTATTGTAGGGTTGATAGACCATACCTGACTCTTCGAGGATATGGAGATACTTACGGAGCGTCGATGGAGCGAAGTCCATCTCGCTTTTATCCAGATTGGACAAAAACTTCGATCCTATCGGTTCACCTTTGGTGATATAGTGATCGATCACGACATGGAGTAGTTGGAGTAGCGTATCGTTAGACTTTTTCATGATGACTCGAGTATACAGACTTGAGGTGCAAAAGCAAGATGTTATAAAGGCAGGTATTTAGAACATTGCCTCACACAAATAGGACATTCTTTATTCATTTCTTTCTCGCAAGATGAAATAGCATATCATCAGTCTTCATAATATCTATATAATATCTTTGCAAGTTCATAGTATGGTTATCAAGAAGTAGTCCTTAACTTTCTTTGTGTATACATCTAATATAAGGGTGGAGTTTTTCTTCTTATTCTTATCTATAAAAGTCTGTCCAAAACATTTTCACTCATTATATTCTATATCTACATGATTCTCACCTCATACAAAAAATTCGGGATTTGATAAATATATAGTAGCAAGAACATCATACATAACTCAACCAGAAAAACATTCTACATTTTGGTAGTAATCAATATATCAACTTATTATTTGTCTAATACTTCATTGATTTTTTATATTATCAAAATCTTCTTTTCTAAAAAGAACTTTTCTGCATACATCGGCAGGAATTATCACTCTTGGTACATCAAAAGACAAGACTTTTGCAAAAGAATAGGGATCATTAATTGCATTAAATTCCGCAAGTGGAGATTTGTTGCCTACTTCGCAAAATACTCATCACAAAATAATTAACCTGTTTATATTTTTTAGTAAGTCTGGTCTGATTATGCCTAGCATTGCTATATTTGTTAAAGGTCACAAACAAACAATATCGATTTTTTGTCTCTCCAAAATCTGAATAAAAAATTCAAGAGCACTTTCTTTCTGCTTTTTACTTTTTAAAGTAGTATCAAATCATCACAGACCATTGACTCACTGACAATTCGCAAACACTCCGTTTCCAACAAATGGCGATCTTGCTCACTCAAAAACTGGGATACTACTATTCATAATGGACAAAATGGTTAGAGCATTTTTTGTAGAATTTTCTACTGAATTATTGCCATAGACGGTAGTGATTCACAGAATTGGCATATTTTTTTGGATAGCAAACATAATAGCCAAAGCATCATCCACTCAGGGATCGGTATCAATAATAATTGGTAACATGTTATAGATTATTAAAAAGTAAAAGTTAATCTTTTACAAAACTCAGTTCAGAGGGTCAAGAAATAACAAATCCATCAATTCAACTTCGCAAAGCTGGCAAAATATCGCTTTTTTCTTGATCTCAAATGGAAAGAATTTTATCTGACGGGTTTTCTTGTTTGATCGTAGAAAAAACATTTCATTTGTCTCATTCATAGTCTTCTGCCGTGTAAACTTCGTCAATAAAGTCTTTTGTTCACATGAATTTCATCACTTTTTCTGCTCGTACTTTTGGAGCTCATGTGACGACAATGTTTTTGATTCATTTTGTTTTGTTTACTCTCAAAAGTTCTTTTGTTATCTCAAAGTTCAAAATCATTTCACTATTTGGTTTTATGTTTCACCAAGTTGCTTCAAAAACTTCTGTTCTTGTCATACTATACTTCTCAGCAAGAACTTGGCTTAAGGGTTTTCATTGAGTTTTTTCTAAAAAAGATAGTTCAGATTTCATCCTTTGGGCTTCTTCTTTATTGCAACTTTCCTTCTCACAAATGAAGTCTATTATACTTTGACTAACTAGTTTTCATAAAGTAGATCATCAAAACGATCAATCTCAATCTAACTGATACAAAGTACCATCTTGATCTCGGATGATTGTATTGTAGTCAAAAAGATTAGGGTTTTTAACTTTCTTTCATTGTGCAACTTCATTATTTAAAGATCCTTGCACTAATAATTGTGCTATTGGTAATCTTCGACTTTTACTTGGAAATAAATACTTTGATCTTTCCAAATCATCAAGCTGTATTTCCCTTCATAGCATTTCTCAGATGACTTTATATAATTCAGCATTTAGTCATCTTATTGTATCTGCTGTTTTACCAGGCAAAGATGCCTTTTTGGCTAGAATCTCTCAACTGTAACAATACGGAACTCAAAATATATTTCAGTCTTTATCTTTTACACTTGCTCATCACATCTCAGTTCAATAAAAAAAGTCTCTTTCATCTATTCGATCGATATAGTTTGAAGGACTATATAGAGATACTATTGGTATTCATCATATGTCTCTTTTTCATGAAAAGTTTAGTACTACTCTAATTTCTTTGACATTTTTTCATAATCAATTCAATGTCTTTATTACTCAGTTTATGGTATCTCAAGAAAAAATTCCATCATCACAAATAACAATATTTTTGTTTCAAGAACATAAAACACTGTTTTCTAATGAAGTTCTTTGATTTCATATCGGCTCTCAATTCCTTTGTAACAATTGATAACTCTTAGGGTTATCCACAATATCTGCAATGTTTCCATAAGTTCTAGTACAACTGTAATTGAAGTCTGGTTTAGGTATATAAAGACCATTTTCTAACGACAATAAAAACTCACTATCACTTCCTGTCTCATTGAAAAAATCAACTATTCTCCTGTAATCTATGAATTCACATACTCCTTTTTGAACAAGAGAGTTTTCAATTATTTTAAGTAAATCTCTTCTAAAAACGGATAGATCTAGTTCTATCTTAGGAAATGGTAGAGTGGCCTCCAAATCTCATGTTATATAATACTTACTCATTTTAGATAATCCTTAAAAAATAAAAAAATCCCCTCTACCACACGGGCAGAGAGGAGAGAAAACATATATGTTTCGTATCCAAAAACTACCAGTGCGACCGATGGGCATTGTGGTGGATATGGTGAATCACGAAACAACAGATATACATAGGAAAAAACTAAGACTAAAACGAGAGAGTAAATAGGGAAGATAGAGTCTAAATTACCAAACTATTAAAATTCCCAAAACAAAAACTCTCCGCCATCATAGCGGAGAGTTGGGAAGAAAATATTTCTTATCACCAAATACACACTACAACGGTAGGAGAGTATGACTATGGTGATGAGAAGAAGCGAAGAACATAGAGACAGAGATACTTTACTAAATAATGATAATCATTTATACACATTTCCTATATGATTGCAAGAGAAATACAATAAATGTCAATATTGGTGTTTTTATTGGCCTCTTACAGTAAACCTTTGAAAATAATAATAATAATTGCTTGCCTTACCAGCATCAGTTGAAAAAAAGGATAATAATAATTGCTGGAGAGGAGACTCGAACTCCCAAGCCGTAAGGCATACGAACCTCAATCGTACATGTATACCATTCCATCACCCCAGCAAAAAGAAAAGGAAAGTGTTACGCTTTCCTTTTACTATAGTCATATGATCACTTGTTTGCAAGATCTTTTTATGCTTTTTGTGTATCAGGCATATCATGAGCTCTTCCATAGTCTCTAAGCTCATCATTAGACATCTTTGCAAGCTTTGGAACAAGCTGATAGACTCCTTTCTCTGTCCTTTGGAAGATTGATTTAAACTTCTGGAGATTGAGAAGAATAGTATTGGGACTAACCATCTTTTCTTTGAGGAGTTCTTTAGAGATTTCTTTGACAGACATAGCTCTATTACTTGCTTTGAAGATCCTGATAATGATCTCCATGACTGTACCACCCTCATATCATCGTTCTTTGAGTCCATAGAGACCGAGACCGAGATTGACGAACATCTCATTATTTTTTACCAATTCATTATGTACTGTGTTGAGTTTGATGTTTTTTTGTGGAAACCATTCCATAATCTTCGCAGGAAGTTCCTGGAAATGGAGAGGTTTCTCAAATTTTCTCATCGCATAGAGGATCTTCAATTTGATAGTCTTTGGATGAACATCGACATGATCTTCTGTACCAATTTTACCATCAAACATTTTGATAGATCTCACCGTCTTAAAGTAGTTCATATAGAATTGGTCAACCTTGAGGAAAGAAACATGGTCATATTTTTTGGAAAATTCTGTCTTGAGATGATCAATAAATTCGTACATATCGATACTGGTACCTCTCTTAGCAAAATAACTATCGATATGGATAGCCATCGCACTGAGAAAATCTTCGAACAATGGATCGATATAGAAACACTTATTGATAAATCTGTTTCTCTTCAGATACGTAATATCAAAGTCAGAAACGAGGATGAGTTTCATCTCCGCTTTTGAGAAATCATATTTCTTCAAATTCACTACTTTAGAGATCATCATATCCTCGAGGAGTATACCGCCATTATCTTTGAGTATCTTCTTCGCATCTTCGATAAGATCGATATATTTACTATTACCGACCATAAGTCTTCTCACTCTCATGAGCGCTTGTGACTCGATCTGTCTCACTCTCTCTCTTGTCAGATTATAATCTTTTCCTATTCTTTGGAGAGGGGTTTCTTTATTCGTCAAGAGACCGAATTTTCTTACTAACACCAACTGTTCTTTGGGTTTACAATATTGCAAAACATCTTTGAGACGTGTAGCAGAGATATCGAGTGAAATCTTGCTGTCGTCCATCTTGATAGTAAAGTTCATATCGATAAGAAATGATATATAAAAGAAATAATGTAGCATCGCTACGAGAATGATATAGTAATACACATTCACCTTTCCATGTCAAGCACAAATGCAGTTTTTCTTAAGGCGAGTTTTGACGCTATACTTACACATTAAATTTAAAAATAATCACATCACCATCTTGGACGATATAATCTTTACCTTGGAGTTTCATCTTTCACAACTCTCTCGCTTTGGCCCAGTTCCCCGCAGCCAGGAGATCGTCACAGTGTACAATCTCTGCCTTGATAAATCATTTCTCGAAATCCGTATGTATCGCTGCTGCTGCTCTCGGTGCCGTACTCCCTACGGGTGTCGTCCATGCTCTCGATTCTTTCTCTCATGTGGTGAAATAATACATCAATCCTACTTCACGAAAGGCTGCTCCGATCAGATCATCAAGTGTGGGTATATGTGTACCCTGTGATATATTTAGCAATTCTCTCATAAAATCATCTCTGTCTGACGAGGACAAAGTCATCATCTCGGATTCAATAGTCGCACAGACGACCACGACCGTCTTGCGAAGCTTCTCAGCAAACAGAGCTTGTATCTCATCAGCACGAGCGAGATCATCTTGTCCGACATTGATCGCATAGACGAATGGCTTATCGGTAAGGAGATTGTATGGCTGGAGCATCGCATATTCTTCGGCAGTCAGACTCTCACGGATATCATAGACGAGCTTCCCCATCTTCAGTCAGACAATGACTTTGGTGAGTGCTGATGCTGTATTCACACTATCTTTATCTTTGGCAGAGAGTGCTTTCTTGGCGATAGCGGGGAGTTTGTTTTCGATCTGTTCGAGGTCAGACATGATAAGTTCAGTATTGATGATCTCGACATCTCTCATCGGATCGACTGATCACTCCACATGCGAGACATTCGCATCAGTGAAGTATCTGAGCACTTGGACAACCGCATCGACTTCACGGATATGTGAGAGGAATTTGTTACCTAGTCACTCCCCTGATGATGCACCTTTGACGAGTCATGCAATATCGACGAAGGATATCGTCGCATAGACGATCTTCTGCGTATTACTCATCACCGAGAGTGACTCGAGACGAGGATCTTTCACATCGACAATGCCGACATTCGGTTCGATAGTACAAAAGGGGAAGTTGGCCGCATCGGCAGCATAACTCTTCGTGAGTGCATTAAAGAGAGTAGACTTACCGACATTGGGTAGTCAGACGATTCC
>CAZBFX010000046.1:2451-9045 GCA_964491325.1 uncultured Candidatus Peribacteria bacterium | reverse complement strand
CTTTGCGAAAAAAAACCTCTCCAATGAGAGGCAAGAAAAAATTATCTTTTTGACCATGTGGGTGCTTTTCTCGCTTTCTTGAGACCAGGTTTCTTACGTTCTTTGATACGAGCATCTCTCTGTAGCATACCATACGGTTTGAGAAGCGTTCTCCATTCGGGATTAGATTCAGTCAATGCTTTGGCAAATCATAGTCTGATCGCACCAGCTTGACCAGCGACACCACCACCAGAGATAGAGATCACTGCATCATAGTTTTTGTGGATATCAGCACCGATGATTTTAAATGGTGTCATGATCTGTTCGATCAGATATTCACGACCACCAAAGTATTCTCTGAGGGTATGTGTTTTACCATTGTGCGTTACCATGATATTACCAGTACCACCATGCGTGAGTTTGATAGTCGCAGATGATTCTTTTCTTCTACCGATACTGTAATTGTATTGAGCAACCATGAAAGGAAATTATAAATGATAAATGAAAATGCTATTTCTGGAAGGCCTATTAGTCTACGCAACACTTTTAATAACAAACTCTTTAGGTTTCATATAATCAAACTTCGTCGATGTACCAACAAATGATTTTAATCTCATGAGTCTCTTTGCTCTAAGCTTATTTCTAGCCAACATTCCTCTGACAGCCAATCGAAGCACATTTGCAGGATCTTTACGCATCATATCTTTGAGAGCTGTCGTCTTGAGGTTACCCTTATAACCGCTATATGTATAGTACTCTTTATCGATAAGTTTATTACCTGTGATAAGCATCTTGTCGATATTATTGACGACAACGAAATCACCCATATCCCAAAAATCACAATTACTTACTTTGCCCTTACCAGACAAAAGATTTGCAACAACGACCGCCAATCTACCGATAGAAATACCGTTTGCGTCTATTTGGTGCCATACTCTGCTTGTATCAGCAAATGATTGTTTGACATAGAGTGTCTTATTAAGATCTGTTTTTGTAAACTGTTGCATCATAAGATAAGTTGTAAAGTTGTAAAGTTGTAAGGCTTGTAAAGTAGCTAAAGCAAAAAACAAAAACATATTTTTCTTTAACCTTTGCTTTGGCTTGATTGTTAACTATTTCATCAATTCTATTCTTACTTCCTCAGCAGCATCACCTTTTCTCTTGCCGAGTTTGACATGTGATGTGAAGTTTGATACCAATTGCTGGTTTTTGTATGATGGGATAAGCTCTCTTGCTATCTTCTTACCTTCATCAGCAGTATAGATGATAGATCTAATCCATCTGATAATCTCTCTCTCTGCATCACGAGGATCACGAGTATTCGCGACTTTCATGAGATGAGCAAAGAACGCATCAGCATATCAGACAAGCACAAAGGCTGTCTTTGATGTAGTGGTGAGATGACCATATCTGACGAGATTGGTAAGCATTGTTCTCATGGTAGCATTATTACTCTGTACAGCACCACGGAGTTTGAGAGATTTTTTTTGTCTATGTCTCATTGGAAACAAGAAAGAATTAAAAATACACATTATCCTATACTTTTACACTGTCATTATCCCTATCCTGCTAATGTCTTATCTAGATTTGCTAGTGCGACAGCGATTTCATCAATCGCCTTCCTTCCGACACCTTTCATAATGAGCAGTTCTCATTTTTTCTTCTTTTCAAGATCTTCCACATAGAGGATACCATTCTTGATCAGTGCATTTCTTGTTCTTTCGCTGAGAGGCAATGCATCGATAGGCGTGGATTTGACCATATCGCCGTCATGACTATATCATCTCTCATCATGATCGAAATCAGTGTATGATGCCAATAATGATTTGTCGATATAAATATCATCCAATACAAAGATACTTGCATATCTCGATAATACTTCACCTGCGAAACTGATAAATTGTTTGGGAGAATATTCAGCAAAACGAGTCTTAATTTCTATTACAAGTTTATCCTTGATCGATCCACTAAAGTCATCGATAATCTCATCTACATGGTAATTAACATAATCCATCACTCTAAAGTCATTGTCTACTAACATCATCATCTCGTCAGCATCATCACTTTCTGCATCACGATTTCTGAGGTATTCGATACTATAATAGCCATATCATTTTTCTACTCTCATATCCAAGGTAAATTTCAGACTCGGATCAGTGATCTCAAACAAAGGTGCGGACTCATTGAGGATGCGTATCCCCGCTGGCAAACGTATATCATCGGATGTATAGACACCTACACCATTAAAATTCTGTGAAATATACTGTACTCTCTCTGATCATTCATCTATCACAAAACGAAGAGCTTTGATATTGAGCAAGACATCGATAACCGCTTCTTTCATACCATCAACTACCTGATACTCATGAGTCACATTCGTGATCTTCATACCAGTCACCGATCCAGACATATCATATCACAACATTATCCTTCTCATAGCATTACCGATCGTATGACCGACACCTCTTGGAAGATATTGTACTTCACATTTCATCGTAAGGGGATCAAGCATCTCTGTCACAATCTGAGGAAATCCTATATACTTTTGGATATCGAGCATGTGGTGGGTGAATATAAAGTAAAAATATAATCTCTCACTCTCTCATACTTATACTCTCGCATAGAATTCAATAACTTTCAAAAGATCAGCAGGTAGTTCAAGAGCTTGATCAGTACCAGGCATCTGATTCATTGTCAATGTAAGTGTTGCAGGATTTCGTGTAATCCAGAAAGGTATCTTCACTGTCGTTACCGTCGCAGAAGCATACAATCATGAGTTTTGTAATCATTTCCTCAAAGTAAGGACATCACCTGGTTTGACATAATACGAAGGGATATTATGCTTTTGTCCATTGAGCATCCAGTGATTGTGTGTGATCATTTGTCTCGCTTGCATGATAGTCTTAGCGACACCAGATCTCACAAGTAATGCATCGCATCTTCTTTCTAAGAGCTGATACAATGACGCATCGTGACTCAATCACTGTGATTTTGCATTCTTGAGAGCTGTCTGATTGACCAGTCTTGAGAATTGCTTCTCTGACATCTGGTAGGACCTCTTGATGACTTGTTTATTTCTCAAAAGTTTACCATATTCAGACAATCTCACCATCGTCTTTGTTCACTTACCAGGAAGTGTGGTATTTTTTTGGATGGTATATTTTGTTGGTCAGAAGAGATTTATTCATTCTCTTCTACAAAGCTTCATTTTGGGACCAGTATATCTCATGATACGAACACAATAATGGTAAAAAGTTTGTAAAGTTATAAGGTTTATACAGTGAAAGTATTTTGAATCTTTAACTCTTAATTATTTTAATTTCTCTTTGGTCTGATTCATTTACATCATCCAAACTGCACACCAGTATGTTCATAGATAGTTTCTATATCAATAGTGCCGATCTCGTTGATTGCTTTGAATACTCACTCTCTACCCATACCTGTTCATTTGAAAATGACAGCAATACGCTCGAGACCATAGTTCTTCGCTTCAGTAAGAATACTCTTTGCCAATACTTCTGCAGCATAGGGAGTACTTTTTTTCGATCATTTGAAATTTTGCGTTCCTGCTCCACCACCCAATACTCTATCTCCTGTCGGAGTAGTAAGATTGATAAGTGTATTATTACTAGTCGTAAGGACATGCAATATTCCGAGAGGGATCTTAATATCCTTCTTTTTCTTTGCAACTGGTTTACTTGCCATTGATAGCTATTGAAAGGGTAAAAGTTAGTAGTTGATATTTTGTAACACTGTAGTATTTTGTATCTCTTAATTCTACATTCATAACTTTTTATTTATTTTTTCATAACAGGTCTCACCTTCGCTCTTCACAAGAGCTTCTTCGCAGTTCTTGCATTCTTTCTTGTCAATTGCCCTCTCACAGGAAGACCAAGATTATGTCTCATACCTCTATAACATTTAATTTCTTTCAATCTCTTGATATTGGACATTACCTCTCTTTTGAGATCATTTTCAAGAACATACTCCTTGAGCTCGTCAGAGATTTTCTTTTCATCCTCATCAGTCAGATCTTTAACTTTTTTCATAGCATCGACACCTACCTTAGCAAGAAGCGTAGATGATCTTTCTCTTCCGATACCATAAATAGTAGTGAGACCAATCCAAATAGATTTATTGTCTGGTATAACATGACCCATAAGCCTTAACATGAATAGAGAAAAAATAAGAATAAAAAATTAACACTGTCTCGCTTTGTGCTTTGGAGAAGTCTTACAGTATCTGTACATTCTGAGAATACCAGATTTTGACTTTCTCTTGACAAGTATACAACCCGTACATAATTTTTTGAGAGAGGTAAGAACTTTCATAGCTGTCATAAATGAGTAATTAAAGATACTATATAATCGATATGTATTTATTCTTGTATTGGCGGAGGAGTTGGGGCAGCTTGTGGATGGGTATATTCTGTTGGTGGCTCTTTGAACCTATAGACGATGCGTCACTGTGACATATCATATTCACTGACTTCTATTTTGACATAATCTCATTCCATAATAGTGATCTTATTGAGTTTCATCTTACCAGACATGTGACCGCTAATCTCGACATCCATGTCCACTAATCTGACTTTAAATTTCGATGCAGGGAGAACCTCCATCACTTCGCCGATAAGTTCGATTCATGCACTAGCCATTGATAGAAGTAGCAACTAAAGTAGAAAGATATGATCTATGACCAAAGTTTCTTTCATATCTGGTTTTTCTTTGGAATTTCAAGACTCTTATCTTATCTCATCTATGATGATCAACCACATCGAAAGAAACACTTGCACCTTCGATATACGGAGTTCAAACTTTCACATTAGATCCATCATCATTGAAAAGAGCGAGAACAGGTGCAGATACTGTCTGCCCAGGCTCAAAGGCTACTTCATCAACAGTAATTTCTCATCATTGTTGGATAATATATTGGTGTCATTGTAATGCTACTACTGCGTACATACTCATCAAGGGAAAAATAATAAAAGATATAATTGCCTGATACTGATACGATCCGGCGAACACACGATATAATTAGAGGAATTTTCCGAGTTGTGAAAGTGTATTGTATTTTTTCTTCGTCGTCTTGTATGCGTGAGAGACCAATGCTCTCAATCTCAGATATCTTCTTGCTCCAGGAAACTTACGCTCCACCATATGTTTGTAGTGTTTGGTGCCGTATGATTTTCTCGCTTTCGCTTTATTGAGAATATGCGACGCATAAAGTTCTTTTTTGAAGAATGAGATCATTCTCTCATTACTATTCAAATCACCCGTTCTATAAACAATAAATCACATGAGAATACAAAACAAACAAATAAAGGAAATTGCCGGAGACCGGAATCGAACCGGCACTCTCTATTAGAAGAAAAGGATTTTAAGTCCTTCGTGTCTACCAATTCCACCACCCCGGCATTGGAATTTTAGCAACTTGGTAGCTTGGAACTTAACAACTCTTGATCACATTCTAGTATACGCTGTTGTAGTTTACTATTATTTCATTACTGTGGTAACTATTTCATCAAATACTGCGGGAAATGCCAAAGCAATATTAGAAAGAACTTTTCTGTTGAGTTGGATATTTTTGTCAGTCATCGATGCGATAAAGGTACTATAACGGAAACCTTTCGCTCTCAATGCGGCAGACATTCTCTCGATCCAGATCTGTCTTTGTTCTCTTTTTTTCTCCTTTCTACCGACATAGGAATGTTGTCATTGTTTGACCAATGCCAATCTGATCTGCTTGTAGACAGTCGATCTTCCCAATCTAAATCACGTCGCAAGATCTCTAAACTTCTTATGTCTTTTGTGTCTTTGGAGACCATTTGTTACTCTTACCATCGATTATGCAGTATAAGGAAGTAAAGCTTTCATTTTTCTATATTCTGTCTTGTGAATCTGTTTACCATAACCATCAGCACGCAAATTGTTTCATTTTTTGATACGAAGGTGACTTCTTCATGCTTTATCATGCATAAGTTTGCCTGTCGCAGATACTTTGAATCTTTTTGCCGTTCATTTATGTGTCTTCTTTTTCATGAATAATAACAGTAATTATAATATAAAGCGATTATTTTGTCTTGAGAGGAGTGAGCATAATAGAGAATGTATTTCTTTCTTCTTTGGGTCTCGGCGTCTGCGGCCTTGCCACATCAGCGAGAGCATCCTGTGTTTTGATCAACTTCTCGATAACTTTTGTTTTGTAGATATTCTCTCTTCATTTGAGTTGTACAACCATCCTGACCGTATATCCATCACCGAGCATCTCTCTAACTTTCTTAATCTTCAACGCAAGGTCATTATCACCGATACCATACGCAAACTTCATCTGTTTCATTCACTTACTAGCAGTTTTCTTTTTCTCTTTTACAAGCCTCTTCTTATCATACATATATTTACCGAAATCTGTTATCTTTGCTGTACATACCTTATCCACTGGATTATACGACATTTGTACGAGATCTTTTCATTGTTCTTGAGCAAGACGCAATGCCTGATCTCTTCTCATCTGTCCTAAATTATTGTCTTCATCATCTATCACAATCACTTCAAACGCTTTGATCTTGTCATTAATATACACAGTATTCGGACTTTCTTTTCTTTCTCCCATAGG
>CAZBFX010000046.1:0-2351 GCA_964491325.1 uncultured Candidatus Peribacteria bacterium | reverse complement strand
AATGGCGTTCCCGGCGGGGTTCGAACCCGCGATTTCCACCGTGAGAGGGTGGCGTCATAGCCGCTAGACCACGAGAACACATACCCCCACTTGGAATCGAACCAAGAACCTACAGCTTAGAAGGCTGTCGCTCTATCCAATTGAGCTATAGGAGCAACAAAACGATAACCTAGATTTACAAAAAAGAATGGATCCTATCGGAGTCGAACCGATCACCCCCTGCGTGCAAAGCAGGTGCTCTAGCCAAATGAGCTAAGGACCCTAACAAATAATTACAGATTTTGAATTATAAATTATAAATTTATCATCCAAAATGCATAATTTCTTTATGTGGATAATTACAAGAATTATCGCACAAACATACATTCACAAACAATCTAAAGCTTTAAATTACCAAAGCACTAAAGCTCTAAACTTGGGAAAGGTAGGATTTGAACCTACGTAGGGTTGCCCCGAGGGATTTACAGTCCCTTGCAATTGACCACTCTGCCACTCGCCCATAATACATAACTAGCGAGCAACGGGACTCGAACCCGTACGAGCAGAGCTGAAGTCTGCTATGCTACACCAACTACATCATGCTCGCATACGGTGTATAGCGTATAGAATACTCCATACAAGGAGTATGTATAGGTATTGTCATAGACGAAATCAAGAGAAAATGAGACTTTTTTACTACAAATCATCACAAACGACAAAAAAGCGTAGTAACTCTGCATTTTTAATTATGAATTCTGCATTTCTACCTATACTCCACCACCTCCTCTTCACTAAATCTGACCTTCGCATAGTGAGCAGATACATCATCAGCCGATCTATAGCCCACAGGCACGATCACAGCTGTATGATAGCCAGTCCCTTCGAGACCAAGAACCGTATCGTATTGCCCACGATCAAATCACTCCATCGGACATGCATCGATCTGCATCATCGCAGCAGCAGTCAAGAGGACTCCTTGTGCGATATAAACTTGTTTGTCTGCTCGGATCTTGATCGAGTCAGGGCTATGATTTTGGCTAAACCCGATCATCATATTTTTGTAACCATCGAGCATACTCGCATCGATACCTCTCGTCTGAGCAACATCGGCAATATAGGACTCGATATATGCTTCATCGACACCATCTCTGGCACACAAGACGATCAGATGCGACGCATCAGCGACCTGTCTCTGTCCTCGACTATGACCGACAAGCGTCTCTCTGATCGCAGGATCAGTGACGATGAGAAACTTTCGTGGTTGGAGACCAAATGATGATGGAGACAATCTCAATGCTTCGGTGAGCTGATGGAGATCAGTATCAGTTATTTTCTTGCTAGGATCAAATTGTTTGGTCGCATAACGCCGCTGGAGCGATTCGAGCAGAGAAGACATGGGGAGAATATACAGATAAAAGCGATATATCCTGACTATAGTGATGTACGACCTTGAAAACAAGAAAAAGTCGCTCTTTATTTGACAGGAAAAGTTTTTTCTACTATAATAGAATATATTTATATCATCTCAAAATTATGATCTCTCCATCTCACGCTAAACATAGCAAAAGTACTTTCTCACGAACATCACAGTGTCTCGTCGCTCTCTTTCTCATCATAGGGATGATTTTCGGAGGACAACTAGCTACTATAGGGCAAGCGACCGATCTCACATTTGATAGCTTCAGTCCAAGCTTCGCATCGAGATTTGCTCCACTCCAGTTCGTCGGTGGCGGAAACAACTATGCAGGAGGGATATTCATCACCAACACCGAACAGCTTAGCAATCCACAGACCATCATCTTCGCCAACCAGACACTCATCTGTCAGAAAAAGCTCGATGGCTACTATATGAGTACAGCTAGAGGACTCAGACTCCGACCTCTCGGACAGACAAGCCTGGCCAATCTCAGAGGAGCGGACTCATCATACAACAATATCACAGTCGAGTGATGACTCTATACTGCCTGTGTCGGCCATACTCAAGACATCGTCGGCTATGTGAAGCACAATGCTGACTACTTCCCCAATGGCGAAGCATACATGATCTTCGGTGCGACACTACATGTCAATACGAATACATTTAGTAATAGCTATGCCCCAGGTAGCTTCACTGCTGACAACTTCAGATATCTCGCAGGCAATATGTATGACACCATCGTCGGTATAGGCTCCGTCGCTGGCACCGGACTAGATAACGATCAGATAGGAAATCTTTTCTTCAATGGATTGTCGGTACTCGGTCGCATCGGTCTCACTCGCACAATCAATGACACCGAAAGGACAGCACTCCAAGGGAATGTAGGAATGGGATCGACCATCTACGGAAGCCAAGACATCAGCTCATCGAGCACGTTCAATACTATCAATAAAAA
>CAZBFX010000045.1:0-9149 GCA_964491325.1 uncultured Candidatus Peribacteria bacterium | reverse complement strand
TCTGCATATTGCTGGGGAGTCAGGATATTTTGTTTACTTTGCTATAGTTTTTCTTCGCATCACGAAGGATATCCGCATCGAGGAGAGGATTGGTGACGAGAGATATGATCATAGCACTGAGTTCCACAGAGAGCGAAAGCGAAGATAATAAAGCGAATAGTGTTCACTATAGTACTGTTTTTGGGGTAGAGATGCAAAGGGAAAATAGTAAAAAACCCTCATGAGACAGTTTGTCATGAGGGAGAGAAATGAAGAGGATCTTTATGCATTCATCATCTGTGCTTCTATGGAGCTTATTGTTTTGGTATCGATAGTTATAGGTTGGATATCTGGTGGGAGATTTTTCTTGAGTGTCAGATAGATGGCGGAATATGCTATAGCAACGACTGGTATAGCATGGAGAAGGCCCAAGACCAAAGCAAGGAATCCAAGTATTATTGTCCCCATGGCAACAAATCAGAATCATAGTAGTTTTCATTCGTTTCACTTTGTCGTATATCGACTAGCCTTGATTGAATCTATGGCTGTATATCATTCAGCTATATAAAAATTTACTAAGATTAATCTTATGCTGATGTAAATTCACGGGACAACAAAGAAGAATAATCATATGAGTATAAGAGGATATGTGATGATTTTTAACGCTAAGTAGCGAAGTATATATTTCCCTGGCACGAAAAGATCGCCTGTTGTAGGTTTTCTGTCTTCGACTATCATGATAAACGATTTAGTTAGTCCGATAAATAATCGTATGCCAAGTATGGTCGGTATGATCATCATGCCTGTGGCGAAACCAACTTTCTCTCCCTGTTCAAAGGGAGTCATGATTGCTGTATTGTCGTCGATCGGCGATAGGTAGGTATTTATTGTTGATCATAGCAAGTTTGGGAGATATGCTATCCCACCCAAGAGCATGATCGTCCAAAAATACTTCTTGGTACGAGATCGACCAAGAGAGATGACGTCGGAGATGGTGAATGTATATGGCATTTGGTCAATGAGAGATAAAGACATATACTTTATATGGACGATGCTTGCGGAAAACAAGTATTAATCTTTTTTTGGTCAGGCATTGCTCACCTCTGGAGAACAATACTCATGATATTGCTCGAAATTCTCTCTAAAATTCTTTGCTAGTTGTCTCGCAGCATGATCGTAAGCATCGGCATCTCACCATGTCTGGCGAGGATCGAGTATAGTACTTAGCATATCAGGACAGCTAGTCGGTATCGAGAGATCGAAGAGAGGAAGCGTCGTATACTCGACTGTGTCGAGTTCACCATCCAGTGCTGCATGGATGAGGCGACGAGTAGAGATGAGAGATATACGATCACCGATCCCATAGGGTCATCCGATCCATCCAGTATTGACCAGTCGGACAGTTATTTTTCCTTGTTGTAATTTCTCTCCTAGGAGATCGGCATAGATCGTCGGATGGAGAGGGAGAAATGCTGCACCGAAGCAGGCAGAGAAAGTGACTGTCGGTTCGATGATGCCCATCTCAGTCGCTGCGACCTTCGCAGTATAACCCGAGAGATAGTAGTACATCGCTTGCTCTCTCGTTAGTCTCGCAATCGGTGGTAGGATACCGCAGGCATCACAGCTGAGGAAGAAGATATGCTTCGGTCTATCGCCTCTGGCAGGTGATGCAGCATTCTCGATAAAAGAGAGAGGGTAGGAAGCACGGGTATTTTCTGTTGTCGTGTCATCAGCGAAATTGATCGTTTTAGTATCTGGATAAAAACGAACATTCTCTACGAGAGCTCATGATCTGATAGCATGGAAAATATGTGGCTCTGACTCCTCACGGAGACCGAGACATTTGGCATAGCATCCTCATTCGATATTGAAGATCCCGTCATGGCTCCGACCATGCTCATCGTCACCGATGAGGCTACGATCAGGATCTGCAGAGAGCGTCGTCTTGCCTGTCCCCGAGAGCCCGAAGAAGAGTGCAGTATCTTCATCTCTTCCCTTATTCGCTGCACAGTGCATGGAGAGGGTGTGATGATCGTGAGGTAAGATGAATTTCATGACCGTAAAGACCGCTTTCTTGATCTCACCGGTATATCCGCTTCAGCCTATGAGGATAATTTTTTTACTCATATTAATAATCGTGAAGTTATGCTGACGAGTACTATCTCTCTCGGGATTGGCATGAAATCATGGAGCACAGATGATCGTCCGTGTCGGAGTAGATTCTTCTTTTGTATTGCGTGCAATAAACATATTATACACAAAGAGATCTGATCGAGGATATTCACAGATACTACGGATTGTGATCTGGTAATGATCATCATGACATGCGGCGACATCACGCACATATATTTCTTTGTCGGCGAGATAATGGATCATACGATCATGGAGGAGATCGAATGCGTTAGTATCGAAAGACTGATTGATGTCATTTCGGCATACAGTATCTCTCGTGAGCTCATCGAGGACGATATATTTATCTTTCGGTGAACGACCGGTAAACTCACCCGTATCGACAACGAGAGCTCCATTATCACTGATGATTCATTGCTTATTTTTCGTCGTATGCTGGATACAGTCTTCAGGAGGAAGATTGTAGTAGCCAGAGAGTGTATGTGATCAGAGGGTGATATGCATGGGGATGATGTATGATAGTAATGTGTGATACTGTGTAAATCTATTGAAAAGGAGATGATAAATCAATACCCTCATAACCATGACACATACAACCTTTTTTGTCCACTGTCGGATCAAGCCAGGAGGGGCACTCAATGTCCTCGAACGTTTGCTATCAAAAGACGATTCGCACCATCAATCTATCTATACACTCTACTCTGATAGACCTTTTTTGACTACATATCAAAAAGATCCTCTGACTGATAAGATGGTGGAGAGAGTTATCCCTATCATCACAGCGATGCCATGTCGGATCAATCGTATCTTCGCACGAGCTGATCGTGTCAAGCCACCTATTCTCTGATCATTACTCGACTATCGTAATCTCTTCGTCATCTATCCATGGCTCATGAGAATATTGAGTCGTAAACTTGCTCGTCAGGTTCGTCATCTCCGTCATCATGATCATATCCATAGTCATGATATGCATATCATGGTTAGCTCTTTTGCAGTAGCGAAGAATATCACTCGTCCTCTGGGTATCTCAACGACGATCTATTTCCATCAACCTATGCATTATATCTGGACGCTCTATGAGCAGTATGTGCAGAGCTTCCATGGATGGAAACGCTGGCTCTATGAACGAGTCACACCGAGACTGCGTCGTCGAGATAGCAAACGCAGACCATACGATCAGATCTATACGAATAGTATCGATACTGCTGACCAAGTCAGGAAACTGTATCATTTGCATGATAGTCATATCGATGTGGTGCATTGCCCTATAGATCCGATCTATTTCGCACAGACAGTGATCATGCATCCGAAGGATTACTTCATCTATGTGGGTCGTCTCGCGACATTATTCAAAGAGGTAGATAAACTGATCCATGCATGCAATAGTCTCTCGCTCAATCTCGTGATAGTGGGTGATGGACCTGATAGAGCATATCTCCAGTCGATCGCATGACCGACGATCACATTCCTCGGTCGAGTATCTGATGTTGAAAAGAAGATTGATTTGGTGAAGCATGCGAGAGGATTTCTCGGTATCGCCTATGAGAGCTTTGGTATCGTCACGGCAGAAGCATTAATCCTCGGTGTGCCAGTCTTTGGTTATGCGAAGTGAGGGTCGGCAGAGTTGGTCGATGACGCTAGTGGCATACTGATAGATCACAAAGATAATGAAAGTATCGTCAAAGCTCTTCGCCAGTTTGTTCAGCATGATTTTGATCGTCAGCAGATACAGGATCACGCGAAGCAAAAATTATTACCTTTACAGAAGTTTCGAGAATAGATCTTTATTTATCGCCCTTCCATTATGAAAAAATCATCTCCCACAGTCACATCACAGGCATCATGATGGTCGCATCTGCGACAGCGTGCTACTCGTCCAGTGATGTGACTAATCCGTCAGTTCCAGAAGATCATCCCCGCACCACTCCCGCAGAAGCCTATCATCCCGCAGGTAAATCCACTGCATGACGCAGAACATGTGACCTATGGACATGTCTGATCAGTCCATATGGGTTCGCTCTCGACGAGACAATCGATTATCTTCTGGTTAGTGGGACTCGCTGTCGTCTATCTGGGGTATATGGGTTATCAGATTCTCGATCTGATCTATCTGATCTTCGCATGACTCGTTATCTCGATAGCGATGGAGACTATCATCACTCGATGGGGTCGTCGTCTTCCGAGAGGGGTCGCTATCGGTGTCAGTTATGTACTCTTGTTATTGTTTATCATCATAGGGATGATGATCATGATACCATTTGTCCTCCAGCAGATCTCACAGATGCTAGCGGTGGTGATACAGTACTTCTATGGTGTCCAGTCGGATATCGCATCGATGGGGCTTATCCCCTATATCGAGTACAATGCAGCACTTCCCGATCTCATCAAACATTTCTTGATCGACAATCTCCAATCATCTGCTGCTCAAGGCTTCGATATCCAAAACGCACTGCTTGCAAATATCAGTAATATCGTCACGACAGGAAGTAGCTATGCGACGCAGGCATGATCTCGAGCAGTGAGTCTCGTTTCATCCTTACTCAGTTTCATCGGGCAGATCGGTCTCGTACTGACGGTAGCGGTCTTTTTCTCGATAGAGAAAGAGAGAGTGGTCTGACGGTTTGCGAGTCTGACGACATCAGATCAGGCGATGACGACTCGTCTCGAGAAAGTGCGTATCTTGTATACGAAGATGGGACTCTGGATCAAGTCGCAGCTCTCGCTCTGTGTCTATATCGGGATCATCGTGTATGTCGCATTGTGGATTCTCGATCTGTTTGGTATCGATATCCCCAACAAAGGTACACTCGCTATCATCGCATGATTTACGGAGTTTATTCCCTATGTGGGCCCATTGCTCGGAGGACTGCCTGCGGTGATCATGGGGACGACGCTCTATGGTCTTCGAGGATTTATCATCGTCTCGATCGTCTACTATATCGTCCAGTGGACAGAAAATAATGTCCTCATCCCGACTTTGATGAAAAAATCTCTCGGTGTGAGTCCTCTTGTTGTCTTCCTCTGTATGTTGGTTGCATGATCGATATTGTGATTTGTCGGTGTCGTCTTGGCAGTACCTATTGCGGTTATTCTCACGCTGGTGACGGAGAGGGAATAGAGTGTACGAAGGTTGAGAGCTAGATTGTAGGCTCTTCTCTGATTCGGAGAGATATGTCGCCGTTCTTTTTTTTGATAGGTTTGTTTCTTTTTCCGACCATAAACGATCCTGTTTCTCTCATATTATCAAATTTGATTCATTTTTTATGGGCACGATATATTGTAAGATCTCTGTCGTTTTGTATTCTTTTGTCGAGATTACTTAATCATATTTCTGCGATAATGTTACGCATCAAAGTAACTTGATTGTTTCCTGTATATGGAGCAGGAGAGAAATCTCCCTTATGTATAAATCAGTCGAGTGAGTTTTTTCATTGTAATGAATAGACTGTTTCGGTTTGATAATCATAGAATAATGTATTTCATATAGCATTCTGTTCATGTGAGATAATTCCTATATCTTCTTTTTTTCATTGTCATAAAATAGGTAGTTTTTCTTTTGTTTCCATTCGCTCTGCTATGAGATGTGTATAGATTCGTGGATTTTCATCAAATTTCTCATAGTCGATTGCTTCCACTATTTTGTCCAACTTTTCTCTATCTATATCACTTAGTACATCAAGAATTGCTTTTTTTGTTGCTGCGATTGATTTCGGTCATGGTCATTTTTTTGTTTCGTTAAGTGACTTACTGACAGTAACGATTATGCAGTCTAGTAATGTATTAGAAATGGCTTTTTGTGCAGCCACGATTGTTTCTGATCATGATCATTCCCCAGTTTTGACAGGTGAATGTTCGTCGAATATCCAATCTAATGATAATATTTCATAATCCATTACTCTATTTTTTTATCTCTTAAAAACGTCTATATTCCCAGTATAGAGATTCCTCCTTTTTTTGCAAATTTTCATAGTATATTATAGATCGATAGAGAAACTAAGGAAGCGTCTGGAAATAACAGACACCACAGCAGTTGAAAGAAAAAAATAACCGGAGAGGGGGGATAGATTGGGATCTGTTGAGAAATGGAACATCCCCTCTGTTCATACTGCCCTGGGAGAACGTATAAACCTAGTGTGTCGGGAGACACCTCAGCCGGACTGAATTAAAAATCAATCAACCGTAATTACTATACATAAAAACATAGCAATAGCAACATGAAATATAAAAAATCTCCTATAGTAGGAGATTGGACGATGAATGCAGTCAGAGAGTTGTTTTTACAATATACCTGCAGGAGTGATGATGAGCTGTTTGATCTCACTAAATGGTCTCAGCGTCGCAATCAGGGCATCACGCATGAGTCATTTCTTCACATCACTGAGAGCGAAGAGAGGAGTACTCAGTGTGAGCGTGATTGTCCCATCAGTGACACTCGCATTGATGAGGGAGAGTGATGATCCTGCAAAGGGATTGCTCATACTCATCGCTTGATCGCTTGTTGTCGGGACATAGGAGAGGAGTGTCGAGACTGCTTCGGTCGGTCAGACGATACTATAGTTCGTCGATAAGGGACGAGAGACGGGGATGATGGTGAGCGATTTATTATCCAGGAGTCAGAGAGTGATGGTCGCTGTATTTATTGTTGTTGTGGGATTGAGAACGCTTTGGTTCATGTATTTCTCGACGAGAGGCGGTACAGAAGCACAAATACTCTGTGTCGCAGAGATGCTGGAATGTATCATATCTATCTTGCGGATGAGGGCGGTCTCAGGATCTTCTACTGGTGCTCGTGTATCCATACCAGCGAGGTGATTTCGACCGATAGCATTGATGAGCTCTTGTGCAGGTCTCGCATCGATCCATCTCGTATATGCTCGAAATCCACAGAGCAAGATTGCCCAGAAGAGAGTGGTATTGATGAGAGTGCGGATAGAGATGATCATCGGAGAGTGTAGAGTTAAAAGTTAAGAATTCAGATTTTCTATTTTGAATTGTTATCTCCCTCTCACAGCTTTTCTCAACTTCTTGATGATCCAACCAGACATCACCGCAGTGACGACTTCCGATCATCCTGATGGAGTCCTGATAAATCTATAGCCATCAGGATCTGTCCTGAGCTTGGTTTCTCGACAGATCTTACGACCTCTGAGAAATCGATTATATTCCGCACCTTTGGGATTGGTGACGACACCGATGACACCGAGCTCTTTCGCTTCTTCGAGTTCGAGTTTACGTTTTGGATATTCGAAACGACGACCACCTTTGAGTCTGGATGCTTGTTTTGCTTGGACAGCTTTTTTTGCTGCGATACCACGTTTGTTTGTTCTAGCCATTATTAGTTATAAGGTTATAAAGTTTGTAAGGTTGAAATTTGTTAGTTGCTAGGAAATAACAACTAGCATCTCAGAACTAGCAAGTATCTTTAGTATATACTTTTAATTGCTTGATACAAGACTTTTTTTATTAACTAAAGCAATATTTCTTTGAGTGTCAATTATGTTTCTGTCAGATAGTCCTTTTTTCTTGCTTTTTACTGGCTGACCATTACTATTATCGTATGCACAAAGCCCAATATATGACACTTAGCTATGCACACAAACTTCTCTATGTCAGAGAGGTGTTTCATACATGTGCGGATGCACATCCTGTTTATACGAAGATGTATCAACTGCTTTCTGGACAACGGAAACTCGAAGAGAAGCATCTGGATATGTTGTTTGATGAAATACATAATCTGACCGAGAATGTGCATGATGAGAGCATGATCTCGAAGATGTCTGCATTGGCGGCTCAGCTCGAATACATCCAACGCATGGAGGCCGAGGATCGTGCCAGAGAGGCAGGAGAGATAGTCGAGCTAGAAGATCTGATCATGGCTATCGATGATGACCGTCCCTCACAGAAGTTATAAGTCGTAAGTGTTGAGTTATAAGTTCTCAACCTGATACTACTTAAAACTTATAATTTATAACCTATAACTTGCTATAATGGCTGATACTAATAATGTCGATATCCAACAAGATAAAGAAACTGTCTCGGAGTCGACGGTCATGGCTGCCGCTGCCAGAGATGGTGCTGCTGTCGGTGGTGCTACCAAAAAAGATCCTAAGAAGGCAGCATGATTTGCAAAAGTAGGTCAGCAGATCGTGCAGGATATGCAACCAGCGACAGCGAGTGTGACGAAGTAGTTTTTTGGATTCTTATTTGCAGTCGTATGTCTCTCGAACAAGCCAAAGCTCTCGATATATCTTCTTCTCCTCCTCCTATGGCTATACCAGGAGAGCTTGATCCAATAGTCTTGCTAGAACATACGGAGTGATGCGATATAGAAGATATTATCACTACTATACAAACAGATCCTCGTTATGATGATCAAGAGATAGATAGGGTGAAAACTATGAAGGATAAGCTCAAAGCAGGTAATGTCACAGGAGCACTGACAGATTTTTTCGATTTACTTGGATGAGTATTGTGATCGAATGCGAGTCAACCGTTTGAGTATTTTGGTGATGATATTATGACCGTGAGTGATGATGTATCCAAACGAATGCATGAGAGTAATCCCGATAATAAGATTCTCGAATGACAGATACAACAGTTTGAGTCTCTGATTACTAGTGCATCGATAAGTATAAAGAGAAAACTTGCCTATACGGCAGCGATGACCGAGTGTAAAAATCAGTTATGGAAAAATAAAAAGACAGCAGAAGAATGATCGTCTGATCGACTGACGCAACAAGACCCTGCAGAGCGTATGCAGTTTCTCGGTCAGGGTAAGTTTATGAAAGCAGGAGATGTCGTATTGGTCAATAAATCTCCTGATAAGAGATGATTTGGCGATAGGTTGCTTACCGAGACGGTCGAAGGTGATGTGAATTTCTCACACTCGATGCTCGTCTCTCGTGTGGAAGATGATGGGACAGTCTGGGTAACACACTCGACGATGAAGACAAAAGATGGGAAGAGTAGTGGTGTGGAAGAAGTTAAACTATCTGACTATCTCCAACAATTCGGCTCTCCTAGTCAAACAGCTATTGCTG
>CAZBFX010000044.1:0-9291 GCA_964491325.1 uncultured Candidatus Peribacteria bacterium | reverse complement strand
GAAAACTGACGAAATGTCGCAGTGAGAAAATCCTGCACTAAGGGGTCAAACGATGTCTGCACGACAGACTGTCCCGACGATGACAGAGGATCGATATCTCTATATGCGACAACTTCTCGGTAAACCCGATCGGCGACGATATTTTTCTGCTGCATTGCTAGATCATCGATCTGCTGGATATCCTCGAGCGTATACTGGACATAGCCGAGATGATGCAACAATGAAAGAATATAGTCTGACTGTTCACGACGACCAGGATACTTGGCACGAGCATAGAGCCACATCCGGTGTCCTACTGAGAGCTGTTCACACTCAGTAGCGAAATATGACAGACATGCCTGACGATAGCCTTGTATCGCTCATGGAAATGGTGTATGGTTGATATAATGCGTGAGAATATCTGTATTGTTTCATCTGATCGTCACGATGATGGCAAGTATATTTTCTCTGAGTTTTTGCTGCCATCATCTCTGACGAAATGCTTGATCATAGAGTTTGATCACCTGCTGAGCGATCGTCGATCATCACTGTACTGCTCATCACTGATATCGATTACGAATGATCCTCATCCATGCGACAGGGTCAATGCCAGGATGATATCCCAAGCGTCTATCTTCGAGATGAGTAATCATCGTTGCTAGTCATAGAGGCATGATCATATCTCCGGAGGCAATAGCACTAACAGCGAAAAAATGCGATCCACGATCAGGATTATTGATGATCTGATTCCCATAGCGATCGAGCCATATCCTCTCCTCTTTCACCTCATAGATGATTGGATTCGTCTCCATCCATCATCGGAGAAAAACTCCTCCGAGAGAGATAAGTGCACATGCGAAAATAATCCAACGGATTGTATATTTCATCATCTCAGCATAGGGAAAAGCGAGAGATCTTGCAAGAGCAGATAGACACCTCATCACTTCATATTGCTATATCCCTCTCACATCACTATAAACCTTATAACTTTACAAACCTTATAACATTATGACTATATTGCTCGGTAAGCCTGTCGCTGAGGCACTCTTTGCATCATCTATCGAAACGATACAAAAAAACCAACGACAATGACGCTATATTGTTGATCTTTTTTGTGGTGATAATCCGACCATACAGACCTACCTTCGTATGAAAGCCAAAGCATGCGAACGTGTCGGACGACATTTTTTGTTGTTTGGCCAAGGTAGAGATCCACAGGAGATCGTCGGCATCGTTGCTGAGCAGCATCTCTCGGCACTCCAGAGACTCTATACACTCACTGACTATACACTGGATGATGCCTATGAGCTGATCGACATACTCGGACAGGACGATCACTGCATGTGATTTATCCCCCAGCTCCCCTTCAGTCCGACTCTCAATGCAAACAAAAAAGACATCTTCGATCGTATACCATGGCATATCGATGTCGATGGACTGAGTACAGCAAGTATGGACAAATATAGCACACACGAGATCGACATCCTCGGTGCGACGCCACAGGCTGCGTTTCACATCCTCGATCACTATGGTCTCGGTGATCTACACGACAAAAAGATAGCAATCGTCTGACAAAGTATCCTGACAGGGATCCCTGTATCACAGTGATGTCTCAGGAGAGGTGCGACCGTGACGATATGGAACTCCAAAGGAAGTATCGCCGATGTCCAAGCATCATGTCGCGATGCCGACATCATCATCGCATGTACGGGCGTCGTCCATCTGATCAGTAGCGAACATATCCGCCATGATCAGAGTCAAATCGTGATCGACATCGGTCGAGGTATCAAAGATGGTAAGGCCGTCGGTGATGGCGATTTCGATGCAATAGGAGAACATCTCGCCGCATACACTCCCGTCCCAGGATGAATCGGCCCTGTCACGATCGCTGGCATCATTAGTAATGCTTGTACTTTAGCGACTATGTATCAAAAGACCAAAGCGTAAATACAAACTATCGAAGAAAGTAATGCTTGCCATTGCATCACTCATACAAATAGCTATATACATGTGATCTTTTAACCTTTGTTTTTCTCATATGATAGCATATCGTCTCTGATTGTGTACCAGTATCGCTCTCGTAGCTCTGAGTATCTGCTCTATACATACTGCCGTCTGGGCACAGAGTACCGATGCAGAGCTAGATGCACTACTGGGCAATACACTCCCTACATCAGGAGCCAATCGATGATATACAGCCAATGATACCAATAGTGTCAGAGTCATAGGTCTCAATGGCAGTGCTGTCACCATAGAAGCACCTATTGCCAAGAAAAATAATCAGAATATCACCACATACTTTATCGCATGGTGAACAGTCTCCTATCACGCTATCACGACTGACAGCAATGCTGATATCACCAAGATCAAAGATAGCGTCCTCAATACTAGTGACATACAGTACAGCATCACTGGTAGTAGTAGCAATAGCGGTATGGTGCTACGTATCGTCATCACTATCAGTGATACAGCAGCTGATCAATACATCACCATCATCCCACAAGACGGCAACAATCAAGGTAACGGTATCGAAGATTATAAATTTAATGTCGGAGCAAATACATGACAAACTGCAGTCCTTGCTGACAGCAACAACGCTAATCTCAATCAAGCCATCACGAATATCTCCTGTACTCGAGCAGGCAACAATGATGAAGTAACTCTCAGACGGGATAGAAATACTGCACTCAACGCAACTAAAGTAGAGATATCCTATAGGACTGATGCAAGTCAGTGATCGATGCAAGTCAAAGGCACTCCCGCTATCGCCGACAAGTCATTTACTTTCGAGACCGATAATCGTGAAGAGACACTCCTGAAGCTCAAACCTCTCGCTAGCAATAATGCACCCGTAGGCAATGAAGTCATGTATACCTGTAAATCTGACGGCAACCCTGACACACATGATGCAGGTGACACCAATGACAATAACACCGATACGCCGACAAGCATCACGACCGTCCCCCATACTGGTCCGAAAGAAACTTTTGCTATCGTCTTGATCGCCACACTGGTACTCTATGGTATCTATAGGAAGCTCAAAGCATAAGAAAATACCAAGACACAAAAGCCTGCCTGTCGGCAGACAGGTGAGAAAGTAGGGACGCATTCGTGATGCATCCCTAGATAAAAGTAGGAATTTTTAATTATGCATTGTGCATTATATGCTTCCTCCCCTCTCACGCTACTTCGCAAGCAAAAATCCCCCACCCACGAGGATGGCTCAGATGGAATGTGCGAAGAGAAAAGATAACGTGACTGCCATCAATGTCTCCGTCGGGAATGTCTCACTCCCTATGCATCCTGCAATGCAGGAGAGGATGCTCCATCTCGCAGATCATAATACTTTCCACAACGGTATCGTCCAGTATACTGCCACTGTCGGTACGAAAGAGGCAAATGATGCTTTCCTGAATATCATCGCGTCCAGTGGATACGAAACACAATGACTATACTCACAGATCACTGACGGGTGAAGCCAAGCGATGGAGCTCGTCATCCTCGGTGTCAGCGATGCTCACGATAGACCCATCCTCCTCATCGATCCTGCATATGCAAATTATCTGAACTTCGCTACCAGGACAAGCAGAGATATCGTGACAATCACGAGGACACTCCAGTCAGACGGATCATTCTCCTTACCTGCCATCAGCGAGATAGAGCATGTTATCGAAACGCATAATCCCTCCGCCATCATCGTCATCCCCTATGACAATCCGACAGGACAACTCTTCTCTCGTGATATGATGATCGATCTCGCTCGTCTCTGTGTCGCACATGATATGCGATACATCAGTGATGAAGCATATAGAGAGCTCTATTATACCGACAGTGATGTGATCAGTATCTGGTGAATAGACAATACTATCGTCCCTGGCATCGAATCCAGGAGGATCAGTCTCGAGACGACGTCGAAAGTGTGGAATGCCTGCGGTCTCAGAATCGGTGCTCTCGTCACGGATAATCAAGAGTTTCATACGAAAGCAGTCATCGAGAATGCGAACTCTCTCTGTGCCAACACGATCGGTCAGTATATCCTCGGAGCTCTCGCTCATATCTCACATGCAGACCTGCAATCTCGATATAGACAGCAGAGATCCTACTATGGAGCTATTTTACCGAGGATCGCTACTGAGATCCGTGACGCTATCCCATGAGCTATCGTCTCCAGAGCCGATGCATCGATATATCTCGTCGTCGACGTGAGAGATATCGTGCAGCCATGATGGGATACGGTAGCATTCTCCCTCTTCTGTGCCAGAGAGTGAAAGGTCGATATCGATGGTGTCGCTCATACCCTCCTCGTCGCACCGATGGCGTGATTTTACAGCGTCCCGAATACTTTCGGGAAAGAACAAAATCCCTGACAGACACAGATGAGGATAGCCTGTGTCGAGACGCCAGAGCGTATGGCTCTCGTCCCGAGATTGTTACAGGAGTTGTTGAGGCAGTTTGACGGAAAAGAAGAAAAAGAGACGAATTGACTCTAGCAGTCCTCAGAAGCGACGACAGGTGTGGACTGACCGCTCCACTTCATATTTGCAATGCCACCATCATTCCAATACGCTGCATAGACCTTACCAAATTCATCAACCTTCGACAGCATGGCAAAGCAGCTAGATCCGACACTGAACCAACTCTCATTGTCAGGATCCCAATAACCTGGTTTCTTCGGTTTACCAGACGGCTCATTCCCAAAAAACAAGCTTGCGAAGTTAAATATCTTTTCTTTTTCCGAATATCCAGGAAAACTATCGATAAATGTTCATACTTCTTCTTTATTTTCAAATAGTTTCATACCATTACCTTGTCTCGCACATTCTGCTCCTGCAGCTTTGCCACTAAAGTACCACATATCTCACATTCACTGACTAGCATATCCACGAACAATACCATTTTTTATATCCTCTTTTCCATCTTTAGGCTGCAAGACGGAGAATTTTCTGCCCATCATTTCTACTTTACCATCAGTGGTGATTTTTATTTTATCCACCTTGTCTTTATTTGGTCAGCTAGGATATTTATTCTTCATAGCATCCAGACGAAATTGAATAGGTAGGCTATTTGATGAGTTGTTATTTGATGAGTTGTTATTTGATGAGTTGCTATTTGATGAGTTGCTATTTGATGAGTTGCTATTTGATGAGTTGCTATTTGATGAGTTGTTATTTGATGAAGTAACATCTAATTGCCCATTATCTCTTTTGTATTTCTCATAAGCCTGTTTTAATAGATCGATATTATCAGAAGATACATTTTGTCTTTGCTCTATCCTATCAATATTCAATCTAATAATTCAAGTATCTCTTATGATATATGGCTCTATCGTAGATTGTTCTACATACGATAGATCTTTCAAGCAATCAGAAATATCAGTATTGGAAAAACTTTTCAAAGTTTCTATTTCTGTTCACGAGAGATTATAGTTTGAGAGTATCGTACCATAACTATACATCTCGGGGTGAAGAAGTTTATGAAATATACCACCCACGATTTTCAGAACTTCCCAATTGTGTTGATGTATATCTTTATCTTGTTCATTCCTTGATTGAAGAAATGATTGTATCAATTTATTCTTTATCTTTTCACCGACTTGTGAATGAGCAAGATGAACATTCCCGACATCTGGCAAGTAGCCCAAGAGATCTGTATTGTCTGTTGCTTTATGGAGACTGATAGCCATTTGATTTAGTTCAAATTAAAAATCACTATATATAGTAATCTTTTTCTTTTACTTGTCAAATTTCGAGAGGAGAAAGTTCGTACTTTCTTCATCAAGGCAAAAGTATCGTCGCCATGCAGGCGAAACAAATGAACAGAATACCTTCTAATGCAAGGTACAACTTTGAACGATCTTTAACCACTTTTGACAATGTTCAACCATTTTCTCCCCTTGCAAGCACCCCCTTCCGATACCAATAAACTAACATTTATGTAGCTTATCTTATAACTGGATCCCGACTATATATTTTCTTGCCAATTATCTCTTTTACAGATGCCTTTTTCGCATCATCAAATGGAAGATCATCTATTCGTTTGAGTTCTTTTAATGCTCTTTTCTCTTCAGGTGACTGTATTTGGTTGTAAGCAAAGAGCCTTGCTCTATCTGTGTATGTAATATCCTCTCTTCATGTATCAAGAGCGGCTGCAACAAGGAAACACTGACATGCCTGCATATATTCTCATTCTTTAACATATATTGCTCATATATTATTCCATACATGGTAAGCATAAGGATTAAGTGTATATGATTTATTATAATAATCTTTTGCTTTTTTATACTCTCATTTTTGAAAGTAAAATAGTCATATAGCATTCCATCATTTTGCATAGAGAGGATTGATTTCTATAGCCTTAGTATAATATATCATTGCTTTTTGAGGTTTTTTTCTCCAATCATATCATTTGTTATAATATAATTGAGATTGGAAAATATCAATAGGATTGCCTATTTGATATAAAAGATCTTTTTTATGACCATAGAAATCTTTAACGCATGTATATGCTCACACTTCACTCTTAGAATAATCTTTCAGATTTCTAAGATAACTATACTCTACAGAATCCATCATATACTCATCCTCTCATAAGGGTATATTGATGGCGGAATGATCAGGTATACCCATAGCATAGTGCACAATTCACAACTTTTTAAGAAATATATGCATAAGAATTGATTTCGTGAGGCAAACCATTTCTTTTTTCTCTAAGAGATTCTTTATATTATGGTTACTAATGCCATTAGAAATATACGGATAACTATATACTTCTTCTAGTATCTTTCCTGCAACTTTTACAACAAAATCTTTCCATTCAGGGCTATTCTTATCCTGTATGGCCTCACTCTCTGCCATAAGATCTACCATACCGATCTTCTCTGATAGTTTTTTTTCTTCACTATCAAAATACTCTTTCATTCTACGTCTATTTGCATCACTCTCTCTGACATCCTCTGACAGCTCATCTCGATCACCTTGCGTAAATACTTCCATCCACTCAAAAAGACTCTCTGTCCCCCTCTCGAAGAAGACTGTATCCAGACTATGAAGAAGATCATATTGTATAGCTTTTGTCGCCTCTTTGGATAAAGCTCAGTCGTCTACATGTCCATAGACAGATCTCAAAGCACTTGGAGAAAGTTTCGCATTTCTTACCAAAGCTACTGTCTCCTCTGATACATTATAGTCCTTTTGCCATTGTTCTATCTCTCTCTTACTAATAACTCCTTTTTTTATTAGATAACGTAACTTTGTATTAATCATACTCGCCAATCTCGTCATACTGACTCGGTCTTCTTTTCCTACCTCCCTCGATATAATATCAACTACGGACAATATCTCTCCCATCTTCATATCTGTAGGAAGATAGAGATTATAGGGTTGTGGACCTTTATGCTGTTGATCAGGATCAATCTCCTTTTTTTGAAAGAAGTTATCTCCTAGAGCGGTGAACTTTTCTCTAGTCACAAAACGCGGCTCGATACTATCAGTCATAGCAAGCCATTCAGTAAATATCTCTTTGCCAAGATCATCGACAAATACCTTACTTTCTAATAGTGTGTCCATATTGCTTCTCATGAAGATAATGACAATAAAACACTTTGATTATAGTGATCTTTCTTTCTTTTGCAAAGAAATTGAGACTTTCTTGCCTAGATACTATCTCTAGCAAATATAACTTCAACCATTTCAACAACCTTTGACAATATTGGACAACTTTCAACCATTTTCTCCCCTTGCAAGCCTCACCTCAAATACCTATACTGACTATAACCTTTAGTCTATATTTCCTCCTATGAAAAACTCCGATCTCTTCGTCGCATGTCTCGTCAATGAATGAGTAGACTATGTCTTCGGTGTACCAGGTGAGGAGAACCTCGACTTCCTCGAGTCACTCAGGACATCAGGCATCAGACTCATCGTCACCAGGAACGAGCAGACTGCTGTCTTCATGGCTGCGACCTACGGCAGGATGACAGGGAAGCCATGAGTCGCATTAGCCACTCTCGGCCCCTGAGCAACCAATATGGTCACGGGTATCGCCTATGCCCATCTCGGTGCCATGCCTGTCGTCACGATCACCGGACAGAAGCCTATCAAAGCCTCCAAACAGTGACAATTCCAAGTCATCGATGTCGTGGGCATGATGCAACCGATCACCAAACGATCGACATCCGTTGTGAATGGAGCTCGTATCCCATCGACAGTCAGAGAGGCGTTTAAATTGGCAGAAATGGAAAGGCCCTGACCCGTCAGCATCGAACTCCCCGAAGATATCGCAGCCGAAGAGATCACTGGCTATGCACCGATGCCCTATGAGAAGATCCGTAGACCCGAGATCGATGCCAAGATGCTCCAGATCCTGGTCGATCGTCTCCAGTCAGCCAAGCGTCCGATGATCCTCGTCGGTGCTGGTGCCAACCGCAAAAGGATCGGGAAATATCTCACCCAGCTCATCACGAAGCATAATATTCCTTTCTTCACCTCACAGATGGGCAAAGGTGTCGTCGATGAATCCTTGCCACAGTTTCTCGGGACGGCCGCTCTCACCAGTGGCGACTATGTCCACGATGCTATCCAGCAAGCAGATCTCATCATCGCTATCGGTCACGATACCATCGAGAAGCCCACGAATATTGTCGACCCAACAAAGACGACCTTTATCCATGTCAACTTCTATCCCTCCAAAGTCGATACCCTCTATATGCCCTCCCTCGAGGTCATCGGTGATATTGGCAATACCCTATGGCAACTCTGTGAAGCGACGATAGATACAAAGAACTGGGATCTGACTCCTATCCGAGAGACCAAGAAGACGATCGACGCCAGACTTGCTCGTCAAGTAGCGACGAGCAAAGAGCTCGATCATATCACGCCTGCATTCGTTATCGATATCGTCCAAGATCTCTATCAGCAGGATGGTATCGTCTGTCTCGATAATGGTCTGTACAAAGTCTACTTTGCGAGATTGTATCAAGCACTGCATCCGCAGAGCCTTCTCCTCGATAATGCACTTGCCACCATGGGAGCATGATACTCCTCTGCCATGATGTGCAAACTCCTCTACCCAGAAAAACCTATCATCGCTGTCGTCGGTGATGGAGGTATCCTCATGAACCTCGGTGATATCCAGACTGCGGTCTCGCTCTGACTCGATCTCGTCATCGTGATACTCAATGATAACGCCTACGGCATGATCAAGTGGAAACAACAACATGGATGATTTGCCGATTATGGACTCGATCTCACGAATCCTGATTTCGTCATGCTAGCAACAGCATTCGGTGCCCATGGACATCATGTCAGCCAGCCT
>CAZBFX010000043.1:0-9779 GCA_964491325.1 uncultured Candidatus Peribacteria bacterium | reverse complement strand
CATGGGATTCGTCAGACGAATTATCTCTTTACTGGTCCTCGTGGCACGGGTAAGACAAGTACTGCTCGTATCTTCGCCAAAGCTCTCAACTGTCTCGATCTCCATGATGGGAATCCTTGCCACCAGTGTGCCAACTGTCAGATGATCGATCGCAACGAGACCATGGATATCATCGAGATCGATGCTGCATCACATACGGGTGTCGATAATATCAGAGAAGAGATCATCGATAAAGCTGGCTATCGTCCGACAGTCTTGAAGAAGAAAGTCTATATCATCGATGAAGTCCATATGCTGAGCAAAGGTGCATTCAATGCACTGCTAAAGACGATGGAGGAGCCCAGAGACTATATGGTCTTCATCCTCGCTACGACTGAGCTAGCCAAAGTTCCCGAGACGATCGTCTCTCGTTGCCAAGTATTCAATTTTAAGAAGATAGAATTCTGACTGATCGTCGAGCGTCTTCGCTACATCGCAGGTCAAGAATCCATCATGACGACCGATGACGGACTAGCGATGATCGCACAGCTGTCGGATGGCTGTATGCGTGATGCGATCAAGTATCTCGATCAGATCAGTAGTATGGGAGAAGTCACGGCAGAGCATGTCGCACAGTTTCTCGGTGTTGTTTCCGAGGCTCGTATGGCACAGCTTATCCAGCTCATGCGTGATCGATACGAGACAGGAGAGCAGACAGTCTTCGACAGATTGGTCGAGACATTGACAGAGCTCGTGAGCAATGGCGTCGATCTCACACTCTTGCCCAAGCAGATGATGGGCTATATCGATCAGCATTTTGCCCAGGATCAGTCATTCTCCGCATCACTCACGACGATGGTATCTGGGCTTATCCGTGATGCGAGATGGTATCCTCATCCACTCTTACTCTACAAGACGAGTATATGGCTGTGGAAGCATGAAGAGTGAAGCGTTCAGAATGCAGAACGCAGAGTTCATACTGCACCTTGAAAAGATATACTACATCAAGAGAAGAAAGAAAGCGATGCAGTGTCCACAATGCCTAATGATATCGTCGTGTCAGAAGAAAAAGAGACTGTAGTTAGCGATGGAGACTCTTCTGTTGGGCAAACCCCTCCGGCTTCGCCACCTCCTCTCTCTTCGTTCGAGTTAAAGCCCCTTATCAGCGGAGACGCTGCTCTGAAGGCAGGGGAGAGTGATATCACAGCACAGTTTGTCGAGCGTCTGCCTGCCTGATCGCTGAAGACGATGCTTCAGGGTCAATGTGAGATTGAATCCATTACTGATGGTGTCGTCAGATTGATCGTGTTAAATCCTCTCGCAAAGATGCAGCTCAGCAAAAAAGAGACCCAGGAGTCTCTTCTCGCAGTGATTCGTACGCTGACTACTGATCCTCTCCATGCACTCCAGATCGTCTCGATGACGAAGGAAGAGTATGTGATGAGGTAGATGTTTATCCGTTTTGCATCGCATAATTTTCTTCTTGAGCAATTCTTCTAATTTCTTTTTCTTTTTCCTTTTTTTCCTTTTCTTCTGGTGCCATGTCTTCGTCTTTGCGAGGTCATGGTTTGATATCACTTCGTTTGATCAGGTCATTATTGGTGGCATGTATCTGTGATTGTAGATCACTCGTATGATTATTTGTCGTGCCGCCTGTCGTACTTCCGCCTCCTCATCCTATCGGCGATCCCTCGAGTTTATTACCTACGCTTTTTCTCAGACTATCTATCTTGTCATCGATAGTAGATCCTATATATCATCTTGATTGATTATTTCTCGTCCCGAGAGCATTTCTATTGGCCTGATCCATTTCTCCATTGATGAGTATTTCTTGTTGTCATTGAGCATCTCTAAATTCTCTCTCACGATCAGCAGTCTTCTTCTTTTTTCGTGTTTTGTCATTCTGATATTTGAGGTGATTGTTGTCTTCGTCGAAAATATACTTGAAGCTCTTGCCTCATCATCATGCACCAGGTATGAGGTGCATGTCCGCCATCTCTGCATCGAAGAGGTGGAGATTATTTTCGAAGAAGGCTCAGTAGGCTGCGAGAGCATCTTCGACAACGAGCGGTATCGATCCATTTGCATAGGCCAGCTCGGTGATATAAAACCATAAGAGACGCTTCTTATCATGACTACTGAGACTCGGATTGTCTTGTATGATCTTGATACGTCTATAAAACTTCTCTATGATATTCTTGTCATACTGTATAGTACCGACTTGCTTGAAACACCTAAAGAACTCATCGACAAAGAATGCCATCTTGTACTTTTGTGAGTCTGCGAGCTTATGGCTTGGTATTCTTCTCTTGATGCTCGTCCACAATCACTCTGCATGATCTCCCGCACCGAGCTCGAAGCTTCAGTCAGACACGAGCTTGTTCATGATATTATAGGCTGGCTCGATCATCGTACGAGTATGGAGTCATCATGTATAGCCTTCAAAGTCTCCATTGTACCGATATGCTCGGTTGAGCTCCTCGAGAGACTGTCATCTATCTTTATTGAAATAAAGTTCGTCCATCATTTCTGTGACGAGTTTTTTGTCATCACTATCTATTTTTTTACCAAAGACTGTGAGGTTCTCATCCTTGGACTTCCATATATGCATCATATTGTCATCATTGCTGTCATCCTTGATGTTGTCCATCGTCAGGAAGTTGATGACTCTCTTTCTCGCTTCGGTGCCCTCACCCAATCGATCCTTGAAAGTCCCTATAAACGCCCCCATGTCATTGCCATCCGTCCTTTCGAGTTCGGTGAAGTTGCTGGGACTGTATTTGACTCATTCCGCTAGCGTCTTGCTACCATCTCTGGTCTTGCGGGTATAGGTGAGATTATCAAAACTTTTCTCTCCATTGGGGAGATTTTGTGTGATCATCGTCAGGAGGCGTTGCACTTTTTGCTGTGCATCATGATGCTCCATCCGTGGCGGGAAGGGGATGCCACTGTTTCTACATGTCCTTCTGAGGCGATCTCTGGTCTCTTTGCCGAGATTTTGTGTCAGCCCACCATTGAGTATACCGAGCATCATGGCGACGAAGACTTCATTGGCTTCGTCTTGTGTCGTGGCAAGTTGTTGCATCGCTACTAGCTCTGCTACGGCATCATCCATTCTAAACTGTCCGATATGATTATAATATTCATTTCTCATATGAGCGAATGTACCACCTTCGATCATCTTCTTAACTTCTGTGCCACCAGGGCTAGGATCTATCGCTTTGATAGCACCGATATGACTTCTGAGCTCGCTACCATATTTACGACTATAGAGACGCTGAAAATACCATGCATCCTGATTCTTTACCATATTTCCTCATCACTTATCGCCATGGGGATCCATATCACGGACTCTTTCGTCTTGGAGAGGTCATCCTGCTATATTGTGACAGATGAAGTCATACTCCATGGTCATGAGGTCTTCTTGGATTTTCGATCAGAATTTACTATTTTCGAGCAGTTTCTTCTTCTCTTTGTATCTCTCGAGAAATACTTTATATGCTGGAGCTCCGAAGAGGATCTTCACATAGGTTCCTCTCGGGTACTTGTTCATGAGTCTGGCTGTACCATTTTTGTACTTCTTGAGCATATAGAGGAGTGCTGCTGCTGCTTTGTAACGGTATTTGTACATACGGACACCATCGTAGCCTGCCTCGTAGGCTGCCATCGCTGCGTCTACTCTTGCTTCACACATGGCGTTGGCTCATTTTCCTCATGATTCACCATCACCGAAGAGATTGACATTGTAGCTATGATGAAATTTATCTATTTGTTGGAAGTCTCATTCTATTTTTTTCCAGCCATATTCGAGTCATGCTGCCTCTTTCTCGTCTGCGAGATCATCCAGAAAGTTCATATCAAAGTGCTCGAGTATGCTACCGAATTTACCTTCGAGTCTACGATAGATATTGAATTCGTGAAACATCTTATACTCGAAGTCAGCTTTGTTGCTATCTTCTCTCCTCTTCTTCCATGCTTCGATCATGCTCGTGCCTCCGCCCTTGATGAATTCTATGACCGTACTAGGGCTTCGTCGTGTCTTGGGACGAGTAGTCGGTACGACATCATTCTTCGTCCCTTCATCGATCTCACTGTCGGTATAGGCGATCAGTTTCTTATTGGCTATGATGAGGAGTAGTCCTGTGAGATCTGTTGTCGTCTCGAAAGCCGATAGTATCTTTTCTTTTTTGCCTTTCTCATCCTGATAGTCGATTGCATAGCCCGATGACTTGATATGGTATTTGTCTCACTTCTTGGTGATAGTATAGTTTACATCGTATTGTTTTTTATCATCTTTATCCAGAGACTTAGCCATATTGGGTGCAGTAAACTTCGTGATGATGTGTTCTCCTTTTTTGAATACACCATCATCCTGCAGTGTCAGCTCATCGAGGACGCTCCATGAGAAGTCAGGGTTTCATTTTCTCCCAAACATAGATCACAGCTTTTTTTTGCTTCAGTCGAAGTCTTCTTTTCATCATGTCAGATCTAGGGACTGACCGAGATAATGATGTTTCGCAAATAGCGTACCATCACTAAAGCGATCAATATTGCTCGCATCGACTTTTCGGACTCTCTTCTTGAGTCATGGGATACCGATAGTGAGGTTCTCTATCTCGAAGTTGAAAGCAATCGCTCTCCCTTGATCGTCGGTCGTGACTGATGTGACTTTTGCTGAGAGGAATTCTCTATTTTGTGGTATCGTCTTGGGTCATATCGCCTTCTGGGTCTGAAATGCGAAACGATGTCATGGCTCTATAGATATTTTCTCTTTGTCGTCATCATCGAGGAGTCTTTTCCAACCATTTGTGAGCTTCTTGTGATCGCTGTGATCTTCTTTATCGCTCGTCTCTGCGTCGTGATCGCTATGATGCTGTGAGATGGTCTCACGTGGATCATGTTGATTGGTGGTGTCGAGTCTTTTTTCTAGATCATCGATACCTGCTTTTACTTCTCATTGCACTATCCTATCGAGATCGTTTTCTTGTGCTAGGATGTGACCGAGAGCCAGGGCATTGATATATTTGTCAGAGAGTGTTGCTTTTTTTTCGAGTATCTGCATCTGTCGATTCTTGTAGTTGTCGGCATTGAGAAATATCGGCGTCATCTTGCGAGCAGGAGTGCCGTCATCGCTTTTGTGTCATGAGGGAGTCTTTTGGCAGACTACTTGTCTATCAGGATGATACTGATCGGCGGGTTTGTCATAGAGGACGAGTGTATTGGCATAGGTGAGGTCTGATGATCATCTACCGATGTCTTCATGATTGCTATCTTCGATATATGCGGGAGAGAGATATCATCTATATGGTTCACCATCTGGACCGATAAGTTCTACTCGTGTGCTATCAGTGATCGTTTTGGGAAACCCTGGAGCAGTAAATGGCATATCTCTGATGATCTGACTTTTTTTTCCACCCGTGATTTGTTTGAGAAACATCTCTGTCTGTCATCCTGGATCATTGTCGAGATCGATTTCGAATTCGATACGCAGTTGTGCGAGATCGGTCAGATTGAGTGCTGATATGCTTTGTCGGTCATGGGGTTTGCCGACGATATCTTTTTTGCTAAAGTTGATCTCGATAGGATGATGATCTTTGGTAGTAATGACCGATTGTTTGCTTGTAAGGTCAAATAATCCTGACACGAATTGGGCATATTCATCGAAATCATAGCTTAAATCTGTCAATGTGTCTGATGTTTTGACTTTGGCAAGTTGTGCGAGAATGCTCGCTTGCATGAGTACATTTTTTTGATCGGTGTTTAGACTAGCTGCATTTCGATTGTTTTTTTGGAGTGTGTGAAGTGCATTGCGTATAGCAGTAGCGAGCGTATCATCTGCTGTCTGTCCGAGTATCTGCATATGCTGTTTGGTGCTATCTGCTATGCTATTGATGTAGTCGTCCATAGTACTTTGGAGATGTGTCTCGTTGAATGCTTTTTTTTGTGCTAGGAGCGATGTGATCTCATGTTCTAGTTGTCTCACTTTGTCATGATCTCATGATCTCGCACACGCTTCGGCTTCTTCTCTGAGGGCTTCTTCTTTGGCGTGGAGTGCATGATAGTCTTTTTGTTTGGCATTGATGATATTGTTTTTTTGCTGGACGAGAGCGATTATTTCTTCTCTGATTTTCTTGGATTGTTCTCTATCTCATGTCGTTTGTGCGATTTTCGCTTTTTCTCTCAGTGACTGCTCTTCGAGAGAGAGTCTATCGTATTCTTGTTTCTCTGCTGGCGTGAGTTTACTGACGCTCTGATCCATAGGAAATTGTTTGAAAAATCACTCCATCGTACCAGGGATGTTGAATACTTTCGCAAAGTTTTCGATCGATGTATCCAGTTCATTTAGTTTTTTCTCGACATTGTTGATCACATCAGTCGTTACCAATTTGTCCGTCATGGATTGTATCGTCTGCGAGAGTTCACTAAACTTCTTGCCCTGCGTGACAGCATCATCTGTATTGATCTCTCATGACTTCTTGCCATACTGGATACAGGACTTGCTCGTGATGGAGATGGATTGGAGTATGTCTATATCTTCTTTGGTGAGGAGTCATTCATGGATAGCATCAGCAAAGAATCCCTCCAAACACTGCTGGAGTCATGACAATGTGGTCCATGTCGTGAATGCACTGACAGGAATAGTATTGATCGTATCACCAAAACGATCGCTCCAGATATCGAGGAGTCTCTCTCATTTTTTTCACTGTATATGGAGTACTTTCGTATACAGACTATTGGCAGCAGCGATACAGGCGATCTTTTCACTTGGATCAAAGCGATCCGTCTCCATGAGGCTTGCATAGTATGTATTGTTTTCTGTACTTGTGGTCTTGTGTAGTGTAAAACGATCTCGTTGCTTCTTGAGCTCGACGACACTAGTCACTTTGGCATGTGGCGTGACCTGTATCTCTATGACTTTGCCATCGGGATTGGTTTTCTTGCTATATCAGACTTCAGAGAGAAAATCATCGAAGGGAATCTCTTTTTTTTCTTCATCACTGAGTTTGTTTCGTAGTGTGTAGCAGTCGAATGACATCTGTCCGAGGGCATCGGATTCTGATACGGTACTCGTGAGTTGTTTTTTGATGACTTTATTTTTTTCAGGAGAGAGGAAGTCTTCGATCGTAAATCATTTATCGGCAAGTTGATTGAATGCTGTATCTAGTTTGCCTGATTCGGTGAGTTCGTGGAGTATGCCACTGCTATAATTCTCTTCTATAAAATCTTTAAAATCATTGATGATAGTTTCTTTGGACTTGATACTAAAGTATGATGCATGTTCTCTTTTTTTCTTTTCAGCAAACACTTTGACTATCTCGCCTGTTTCTGTCCCGAGAGTAGACAAGAGTCATCTATTATCGTTTCTGAGAGTGCTAGCTGTCCCTTGTGGCATAGGACTCGCTCAAGGTCTTTGGGGATCTGCCATACATCGATGATAAGGTTATAAAGTCTGTAAGGTTTAAAGAATTATGTATTACTGATTCTTTACTTTTCAATTCTATCCTTTCTCCTGGTGAATGCAAACTTTCTCTCGCAAAAAATCTGACCATGCTGGTCAGACTCTTTTTTTGCTATATAGTATGTTTTTAGAAGTTTGTATATTGGTTTGGTGTGACTTCGAAGAAGTTTTGGAGTGTCATGACATCTTGTTTTTCGAGGAACTGGAGGGGATTGTGTTCGACGCCAAAATAGGCTCCGAATCATAGCTCGGTGAGTCTTCTGTCAGCGACATACTTCAGATATTCTGCCATTTCCTTATATCCGAGACCGAAGGTAATCCCTGCTTGAAATTGTTGTTCGAGGAACTTTAGCTCGAGATCGACTGCATCGACGACGGTCTTTTGGATAACTGCGACAAATGCCGCATCATCGAGGATCTCTGGCGTCTCTTCGATCATCGTGAAGATGATCTCCATACCCATCTTGAGATGCAAGCTCTCATCGATGAGGACGAGATCGATCCCATTACAGACATTGGACATCTTGCCGATATCTCTCATAGCGAAAAACATCGCAAATGCTGAGTAGAAGAAGATTCATTCTTGGACAATATTGTTGATCAAGACGGCATGGAGGATCTTTTTCTTGCCTTCCATGGTATCAGGGTCGACATTACCTCCGACAGAGATGCTATCGGCAGCTTTCGCGACGAGTTGGCGTTTGGCAAGGATGACTGGATTGGTGTTGGCGATATTGTAGAGTTCATCACGATTGATAGAGAAGCTATTGAGCATCATCTCGAAGTAGTCATTGTGGATAGCTTCCATAAACATCTGGACACTGAGAGCCATCTTACATCTCGGAGACTGGATATAGGAGTAGAAGGTATCACCAAGGACGTTTTGGACGAGAAGTTCTGTCCCGACGAAGTAGCCGACGAGATTTTTGAAGACAAATTGTTCTTTCTCTGACATCGAACGGAAGTCTTGCATATCTTGTTGGACGTTGATTTCTTCCGGAAACCAGACCGCTTTCTTTTGTTGTTCGTAGAGGATTTTGAATCTCGTTTCGACTTCGCTTTCGAAGATTTGTGTAGCATCCATGACGGAGCCTGATCAGATGAAGGACATACAGAATGAAGAATTAAGAGTTAAAAATATATAATGAGTAATTCACAATGCACAATGATGAGGAATGAAATTTATACTCTGTATTACATACTAACGTATTTATATGAATACTATATATAGTATTGTTTTTTATGTTTTGCTACTATATGCAGGGTCACGGTATGGACGATACGGGAATGGAAAGAGAAAAACAAGGGCAGGATGGGATAAAAAAAACGATGAGAAAGCGATGTATAGAACAATGCTATCGCTATCTTTGCTCTCTCATGTCATCATACGCATGGCTTTCGTTTTCCGTTTTGTGTTGTTTCTCATCGGGATATGCGAAGAAAAGTGAGGAGAGATCTTTTTTTTGTCATCACTTTTTTTATGCTATCTATCCCTTGTGAAGCGATAGCAAATAGTTATCACCTACCACGCTATCTTGTGGTAGAAATGCCAAGAGAGACACTATATATAGTATTTTAGTAATTTGGGACTGTGAAACTTTAGATATATAGTATCTTCTTCTTTTATTCTGTGGCTTGTGATGCTCTACGATCATACTATTATACAGAAAACAGCCACTATGATGAAAGAGAAGTTTCTCATGGAGTGATCGGGACATGATCGGTGGCATATCTATCGTGTCTGGCAAAATGCTCTTCATATCCATAGTAGAGAGTGATGAGACAAGATGATTATTGAGTTAGGAGCATTATTACATGATATAGCAGATCGGAAGTTTCATGATGGTGATGACTATGCATGAGGTAAAGCAGCACAACAATGGTTACAATCTCTCGATGTATGACAAGAAGATATCGAACAAGTCATCCATATCGTCGATAGTATATCCTATAAATGAGCACATGTAGAAAATAAGATGACATCCAAAGAATGATTGATCGTTCAAGATGCTGATAGGCTCGATGCAATCGGTGCCGTAGGTATCGCCAGATGCTTTGCCTACTGATGATCAAAGCAGAGACCATTACGAGATCCAGAGTCTCAGGCAGAATTACATACTACCGCTGAAGCATATAAGAGTTCGCATAGTGGGAGTATCAATCATTTCTATGAAAAGTTATTATTACTCAAAGATATAATGAATACCGACACTGCCAAGCAGATCGCACAATGAAGACATGCATATATGGAATGATTTCTCACACAATTCTTTGCAGAATGGGAAGGTACGTTATAAAAAACTCTTTTAGTGGAATGATCGAGACATATGAAAATACGAAT
>CAZBFX010000042.1:0-9794 GCA_964491325.1 uncultured Candidatus Peribacteria bacterium | reverse complement strand
CCTCATGATACCTCTCCTCGAGAACAAGAACAGCGTATGATCGAGCTGGAGCGTCTCGTCACCACCTATGGCGGTCTCGTCATCGTGAAGACTATCCAACGCAAAGATAGTCCCGCCTACCGTACCTACATCGGTGAGGGCAAGCTCGATATGATCATCGAGGATATGACGGCCAGTCAGTCAGATCTCCTTATCGTGTGAAATATCCTCAAGCCATCACAAATCTATCAGATCAACGAGAAGCTGAGAAAACATAATCTCCAAGCATGGGATAAAGTTGATCTGATTCTCAAGATATTCGACAAACATGCCGAGAGTGCTGAAGCCAAGATGCAGATCGAACTCGCTGCGATCAAGCATATGGGTCCTCGTATCTTCGGTATGGGTATGGAGATGAGTAGACAAGGATGATGATCCAGTGGCGGTGCGGGTGCTGCGAGATGACTGGGTGAGACCAATACCGAGCGTATGAGACGTCATCTCAAGGAGAAGGTCAGAGCCATCGAATCCAAACTCAAAGAATATGAGCGTACTCGCGGTCTCCAGAGAGCAAGAAGAAAAAGAATCTGACTGCCCGTCTGCGGTATCGTCTGATATACGAATGCCGGCAAGTCATCATTACTTCGTGCTCTGTGCAAAAAAGATGCCTATGTAGCGGATAAGTTGTTTGCTACGCTGGGGACGGAAGTGGGGAAACTGTACATCACCCCAACCCCTCTGCCTGTTCCAGGAATTTTCCCTGACGGAGAGGGGCTCTCCTCTGAGGGACGAAAGTCAGGGAAAGAAGTCTTGCTCATCGATACGATAGGATTTATCCGTGAGCTACCACCACAGCTGATCAAAGCATTCGCTTCGACACTCGAAGATAGCATACAGTCGGATCTCCTCCTCCATGTGGTCGATGCCAGTGATCCTGACTATCAGACCAAGATCGAGGTCGTCGAGGATATCCTCCACCGTATCCATGCGGATCAGCAGGTAATCTACGTCTTCAATAAGATCGACCAGATCGATAGTCTGCACAAAAAAACGATCACTGATGCGTATCAGGATCGTCCACATGTTTTTGTCTCTGCTCAGACAGGGTTAGGGTTAGAGGAGTTGAAGGAGATGATCGGGGAGAGGGTGTAGCCTGCTAGCTATCTTTTTGCCAAGCTATCTATAAGCTTCTTTACCAGAGGAATATCATCCACCAGCATCCAGTAGATGTTGAGTCTCTCGCTGTATGCTTAGGTATCATAGATTGATGCATTATTGATTTCGGCCAAAGGAGCGAGACTATCACCTTCGTAGTAACTAACATACACGCCAGTATCTCGGTCATAACAACCGAATGAGCGGACAACCTTACCCTTAATGGATATGGGTATCATAAATGAATCTCATAGAATGACGCTCAATGCTTTCCCTATCCTTGTTAATGGATAGTTCTCTTCAAGATCACGATTGGGATCTGAATATTCCTCGAACTCAGTATTACTATATTCGAACGCAGTATCGATATAGTTTTTATTAATCTTTTTCTTGATACCAAGGTATGTAGCTATACTATTTATAAGTTTATATGTTTTCCTGGGAGACATAAGCTTCAATCATGATATTTTATCGACAAGAATTTGAAATTTAGGAGATTTTGAAAAATAGCTATAATCCCTCTTACCATTTTTATCCATATCTTCATATTTCGCTCCTACCGATGCTGTTGATGCAAATTCTCAAAATCCCTCAAGTTTGATGATGTTTATTTCGCCCTCTCTTCTTACTTTCAAATCCATTTTGAATAGCTTTTGCATATCAGATTGAGAACATCTATTCTCTTTATCCATTTGATTGTTTCTCGCTTGCATAAGTATCTTCATCTCTTTGCTTACTCACATAATAGCTATAGAAGATATAAGGTAAAATTATTAATTCATGACTGTTAGTCTAAGAGGAGAGAATCTCTTGTTCAGTCCATAGACATTATCTCTTTGCCCTCCTCTCGATCTCTGCAATAGTCTGCTTCGCAAGGGGAATGTCATCGATTATCATACTACTGAAGCGGAGATGATACACACTGGCGATATCTCCTGATGTGAGAGGTGTATAGGAGATGATTGAGGAGAGTGTCTATTTTTAATAGCCATTGATAAGGAGTATGTCCACACTCTCATCTGTTTGTATTGCTAGTACGAGGTTATTTCATTGATCCTCAAAGTATCATAAGACTGTATAATCTGACGCTACCATATCATCGCAGGTGTAGAGAAAATTCGGCTCTACTCTGTAAAAGCACTTACTTTCAGATTGATTATATGAAAGAAAGCTTTTTATGGCGTCTGTCGCATCATTGATATTGATGTTTTTTCATCGGGCACTTTTCTTATTGTGCATTATATCCAGAAGTATAGTAAGTGCTTCTGCTTCGGATATTTTCTCTATTAGAAGATCTTCATTTCCATTTCGAGTATTTCATGGTTTGTGTACTATTGTCAATTGACCTCAAAATCAGTGGTCTATGATTCTCTCCATATACCATTCATACCCTAGTTCGAGATCTGCTTTTTGCATTGCATAGTGAAACATCCCTGACTTTAGCTGTTTGAGCAAAAAGTCTTGGAGAACAAAATCTTTTTGACTTCCTCTATCAAATGATACAAACATAGTATTAGCGTTGGTGCTTTGATTGATATATTGTATCAGGTCCTTTTTTTCTTGGGATGTCATGGTTTTTATAGTTATGGGTAAAGTCTATTATTTTGTCTCTTTTTCAATCTCTGCAATAGTCTGCTTCGCAAGGGGAATGTCATCGACGAGCATCCCATCGATACCGAGATTATAGACGGTGGCGATATCCCCTGATGTGAGAGGTGTATAGGAGATGATCGGTTTGCCAAATTGTTTGAGCTGTGTGAGTATCTCTGCTTTCATGAGTTCTTGGAAAGGCATCAGACTATAGCTAAAGTCATCGAAGAGTTTGCCACCATACTCTGCGATATCGAACATATCTCGTCCTGGGATGATTCACTCCTGCATGGTGAGGAGCTTCCTGACGACAGGGTCATAACTGACTCGGATGATCTTATCGGTGACGCCATATTTTTTCGCTATAGCGAGAGCATCATACATCTGCTGTATTCACTTAGTCGTATCATAGACTTTGAGCTCGACCATATAGAGTGGGATGACATCTCTCGTGAGACGAATAAACTCATCAAAGTTCATCATCTTCTCGCCATTGGGGAGAGGACATTGTTTCCATATTGTCTTGAAATCTGTGTCAGCTATTTTATTTCTTGTATAACAATGCTTCTCAGGATCGCCTTTATCTCTCTGCAGTTGTGGGAAAGGACCATGACTGACGATATTCACATTGTCCTTGGTATAAGAGAGATCGAGCTCGATACCATCAGCTCACTGAGCGAGTGCTAGTAGCATGCCGGAGAGTGAGTTGTAGGGAGCATAGGCAGGAGCTCCACCATGACCGAAGAGGAGAAACTTTTTATCTTTCCGAGGGATATGTGTTCATGAATAGACAGTACCAGATGTGATAGTGTCTTTTTTGTTGACAATATTACGATGAAATTGATATCACTGATAGTCTGTGACGAAGTCTTGTATCTTTTGCTCCGAGTGTTCGAGAGGGATCAGCATATTATTGTGGATCGTCCATATTGTATTGTCTTTGTACTTACAGTAGTAGAGTCATCGATCTCTACGCACAAAGCTATCAAAGGGATTGTTGATAAATGATAGTCATGAAAGAGCTCCATCACTTATGAGTTGTTTGAGTCCAAAATGGAAGTCGATCGGTTGGATCACTGTGTCATTAAAACTATTGGCCGCTACCCCCGTCCCGACGATGGTGGCGACCACTCTACTTGGTCGCGTCGGTCATAATGCATCGGTCACGGATGCATCAGGGTTGCCGGGTATCCTATGATCAGATAGGATGATCAATATCCCATTATCAAAGAACTTGGTCTGACGAAGCTGGTCATACAGTACTCCTATACTATCGTCTGCATAGCGGATGGCATCTTCTTTGCTATTGCCATAAGGAGTCTGTCGTCAGAGATGGCTGGAGATGCTCTGGAGAGTGATGAAGAAAGGTCTTACTCATCACTGGTATTGTTTGACGACATCGATAGTCTTTGTATAGAGGTCTGCATCGGGTGCTGCATCGAATATATACTTTGCACTTCCACTAAAAGCATTTTCGTTGATGATGGTCTGATAGCCTACTTTTTTTATAAAATCCTCTTGATGCAGAAATGTTAGTGGTACTGCAGAGATAAAAGTAGTCTCATATCATTGTTTGTCAAAGAAAGTCGCCAACGGCTCATGATCAGCACTAAATGCTTCGTAGCCATCACTCGTAAACAGATCGCCATATCTGAGAGGAAATATTCACTGCAAGAGCGATGTATGTGCATGTTCTGAGACGCAACCAGGAGCCATATAGTTCGTCAGCGTCAAGCCGTCTTCCTGGATACGATCGAACTGTGGCATACTGTCAGATAGTCCACCATTACGCTTCGAATACTCAGGACTAAACGATTCGGCGAAGAGGATGATGACATTGTGTTTGCGGTCGTAACCATCGAGGAGGTCATAATATCACTGCATGCCGCTCATAGATGATCAGGATCGTGTGGTGTTACCTTTTGTGGATATGTTGTACTGTCGCATATCGTTGATCGTGACGAAGAGTGGGCTCAAAAACAATTGTCCCATCGAGGGTCAGGAGAGAGCGGAGAGAGTTTGCCCAGAGGCATAGGAGAGAATAGTACAGATGATGATCGCCACGATAGCTTTACGCAGCTTGCTCTGTGAGAAATCTATCGATCACCGGAAAACGACATAACTCGTAATGATAATAATAGCGATAGCTACTATGCTATAGGTATTATCACTGCTATGAAACGATGTCTCCAATGTCCCCAATGAAAAGAATTCTGAAAAGCGAAGCGGTGAAAACTTCATCCCGAAAAGGCTCAATGCTCCCGCATCGAGTATCATGAGTGTCAGTAGTATGAAGATGATGACGAGAAATAATATTTTTGAAAAGTGTGACTTTGTTTTCTCTGCAGCTATGATGCATCCGAGTATAAGAAACACTGTTGATCGTATTTGTCCGAGGAGGAGAATACATTTGATAGTTGCTATGCCTCGTCATCATGAAAAAATCATCTGATCAAAGAGTGATAGGTATAGATATGTTAGTATAGCACCCATCACGAGTGCAAATCACCCCTTTGCATTGATGAAACGTTGCATTGTATTTTTGTTAGAGGATAATTTGGAGAGAGATCGTTAACTTTCTTACAATCTTGTCATCTCTTTTTTCCACTTACCCATAAGAAGATAAGCGAGAGGGGCTGCTATAAAGATCGATGACAGAGTACCTGCGATGATACCTACTCCCATGACTAAGGCAAATGATCTCATCGCTGTTGCACCAAATATATACATAGCGATGATACATAGGAAAGTAGACAATCCCGTGAGCATAGATCTCCTGATAACCTGCCAGAGACTTGTCTCGATAAGTGTCCCATACATGAGCTGACGATTCTCTAGTGCATCCTTATTGTTTTGTGTATTTTCTCTGATTCTATCTAGGACGATAATGGTATCATTGATACTATATCCCATAGTGGTAAGGATGGCAATGACGAAGATGGTATCGACGGTCACTGTCGCATCGAAATTCATGATGATACCATAGACACCGATAGGTATAGAGATATCGAATACCATGGTGCCGATCGCTACGAGTGCCAAAGTTATCGGAGATATGTGTTTTCTCATAGATGCGAAAGAGAACGCCATATAGAGAGCTATCAGTATGAGTGCTATAACGATCGCCTGTATCGCCGTACTTTGCATATAGTCACTGACACTTGGTCCATTGATCGATGATCCGATGATATTCTCATCGCTGGCGATATGTCTACTGGTGATAAGCGTTTGTGAGACGAGACTATGTATCTCTTTGACCTGGTTGTCACTGAGTGAGGGAAGACTAATCAAGAGCGATGTTGCTACGCCCTTATCTTCTTTACTGACAACTGTTTCAGTAAATCATGCATTGACGATCGCATCTTTGACATGTGTGGTGAGCGTATCAGCCTCTTGTACATCAGAGAGCGTCATCTGGATACCACCAGTAAATTCGATAGATGGTCTAAATGATGTCATAAATATAAACCATGATCATAGAATGAGTAGCCCGCTTATTATAAGCCACATAAAGGATTTTTTGATAATCTTGAATGGTCCTGTGACAATTTTCATGATAGTCTTTTCATAAAATAAAACAATGAAGGAGTATATCTATATATCCATCCTATTGCAAGGAAACTTCTGTATAGGCTTTCTCGGCGGCATCTTCATGTGATCTTTTTTTGTTTTTGCCCTCGCCAGATGCAATGAGCTTATTGTCGATAAAAATATTTGTCTCGAAGAGCGTTTCTTTGGATCAAAATACGGCTTTCTCATTGCTTTCATAGACGGGAAGATCATATCCTCTCTTCTGAGCTCGTTCCTGGAGAAGTGATTTATAACTCTTACATTCAGTCTTCTGCAGGTTGTCGATGTGATGGAAAAGAGTCTTTTCTATCATAGTATAGACACACTCATATCAGTAGATCAGATAGAGTGCTCCGAGTAGTGCTTCGTATGCGTCAGCTAGTATCGTATCTTTGTCTCTTCATCATTGTTTTTCTTCGCCATTACTGACAAATATTTTATCTGCCAGACCGATATCACGAGCGACTGATGCCAACATTTCTTCTCTTACTAGTGCTATCTTATAGAGTGTGAGAGCCGCTTCTGACCATGTGGGAAACTCTTGGTAGAGCATGCTGGCGATACTTCATCATAGGATGCCATCACCGAGGAACTCTAGTCTTTCATTATCTGTCAGGGCTGGGACACTGTCGGCTGCGTATGACTTGTGTATGAATGCGGTCAGCAGTATCGCTTGTTCATCCTCTGATAGTGTCTTATGATGCTGGCTATCGATGATGGATTCACAAAAACGCAGGAGACTTCCATAGCGTTCTTTGATGGTCGTATTAAAATGGGTCATATATTTTATTCGTTATAATAATTAAATGGTTTAGCACCATACTGATCGAGCGAAGTGTTTCATAAGTAGAGTGTGATGTTTCAGGAGAGTATTTCGCCACTCATGCCTGTTGGGGGATTTTCTTTTCTGATTTCATCGATGGTGACGAAAAGCTTCATCATGCGGATGGTTTCTTCATAGGGTTGGTCTGTTGTTACGACAGCGATGGTTCCTGTCGATGGGGTATCGCTATTTTCGACAGCATTGATAGCAAAACCATATCTTCTCATCTTACTGGCGATGCTTCATGCGATACCATTTCTGTAAGGGAATTTTTTCGCATATGTTTTGTCGCTGGCATTACGGATGATGATCGGTACTGCTTCATTGAGATATGATTGGTTGTGTGCTATGAGATGTCCGAAATATTGTGTCTTATTGTAATAGGATAATTTACTCGCTGTGGATCAGACAGGGAGGAGTCAGGACATACCATTGAATGATCATCCTGTGCTTGCATCAACAGGATAAAGGAGACATCACGCAGGCATTGTTCTTCGTACAGCATTCGAACATTCCATAGTGAGACCAAAACTATGTATAGCTGGTACAGTCTTGCCATATCTGAGTAGCCCTATCATCTCATCTAGTGATATGTTTGTCTTGACGACATCTACATAGCTTTGATAGAGTCTTTTCACGGTCGAGAGTGAGAGTGATCATCCATCAGTCATTTTTGCAAATACAGCTTTCAATATGAGTTGCTGTCTCTGTGAGCGAGAGAAATCAGATGTGCTATGTCTGGATCTAGCATACTTGAGTGCTGTGACACCATCGAGGTGTTGCTGACCAGAGTTGAGACTAAAAGTGGTATATGACCAGTTTGGTCATGGGAAGGTGGTGTCATAGATCTTTCTGGGCACATAGAGGTCGATGCCTCCGAGACTATCTATTACTTTCTCAAATCATTCGAAATCGATCAACATATAGTATGGTATATCGAGACTTGTTATTTCTCCTGCTTTTTGTGCAAGAAACATTGTTGATAGTTCTAGATCTTTGGTTTTGCTGTATTTGTATGGTAAGATAGCATTTATCTTGTTGATATATCAGGAGAGATTGATAATGAGATCTCTCGGTATAGATATCATCGAGACACTATGGAGACTTGGATCATATGATGCAACGATGATCGTATCGGCCAGATATCATCACTGATGTCATCATCATCCGTATCAGACAAGTAATATATTTATATTACCATATTCGTCTTTTATCATCTCTTTGCCAAAGGTCGATGATATAAATGATGATGTTTGTGTAATAGCTGACTGTGCTTGCGATTTGATAGACTGTGCAAGAGATCATCCTACGCCTATGACAAACATAATCGCAATACATGCTATGGCTATGACCACTCACTTTTGTAGAGTATTGGTGCGAAGTATCTTGCTTCGAGAGCGACTAATTATCTTTTTGTGAGGATAGATCCTAGTATGTGTAAAAGATGCCATAGAAAGATAAAGAAAAACTAAAAGACCATCGTACTATATTTATTTTCATATGCGGTTTACTTGATTTCTGCGAGAAGTTGTGGGATAGATAGTGTCTGTGATCGGTCGCGAGTAGCTGTCATAATGCCTGTCGATGTCGTATCTATAGCTAGACTCCCATCTATGGGTCGATATCATCAAGGATAAGAGAGACGACTCGAGACTGAGCATATATAGTTTTTTGTCGTCCGCCATCTTCTGTGGCAGTAGATATACATATGGAGGGATACTGTGTTGTTATATGATTTCTGTATTTCTATCCATGGTCGGTTGTTTGTGATATATCACGAACTAGCTCAGGAGAATATCTGTATGGCTGTATTGTTGTATCTCTCGGCTAGCATATCGATTAGTTGGTGTGTAGATCATCACTTTTTATTGTTTGCTTGCCGCTGTTTTATATCTATAGCGATATTTCAGCCAGAAGAGAAGGTGTCTATATATCATGTTCTGAGTCGGTTATAGCTATGATCGTGTATCTCCCATGCCTGACTATGATAGCTTGCTTGTCATGAGCCATATATACTGATGCTGATATCATTGCCTCATCATAGTTGATATGACAGCTGGTACGATGCTATGTCTGACCATGTGGTCATAGAAATCGGCCGATAGATATATCCCATATATCCTATCGTTACCACTATTGGAAGTAAATATAGTAGTATTTTACTATGGGGAGAGTACATATAGTCTCGAATAATAAAATATATGTTTTCTCGGCTCGTCACCATTTTTCTCTGCATATGACCAATCTCTATCTATACAAAAATCCATTGCGTATGCAATGGATTTTTATGCTGGGTATGATTGTTTATTGCTTATTTGAAGATGTAGATACTTTGTTCTGTGAGAAATGTACTGATTCATGCCTGCTGGAAGATGGCATCAAGTGATGGTTGGATATCTCCACTGAACATACCTTGTACGACTCATCATGGGTAGACTTTGAGAAGCTCTAATCGATTGACAGTGATTTCCATATTTTTTCTTACTTTGTATGGTATATTTTCAAAGTTGTTTGTTTGATTGATGAGATATTGGCCATATTCGATGAGATCTTTGATGGTGTTTCATGCTGGTTTATATGTCTTGTCGCCAATGATGATATTTATTCTGTCCATTCTTGCGAGGAGATTTCAGCGTACGATAGTGCCTCATGCTTTATTGCCTATGAGATGGTAGTA
>CAZBFX010000041.1:4961-9883 GCA_964491325.1 uncultured Candidatus Peribacteria bacterium | reverse complement strand
ATCTCCTCCTAGAGTATGATATATCATCAAATATCGTAAAGAACTCGTTTAGAAAAAGAAAATAGAGTATTTATAATTATTTCTTTTTTGTATATTGCATACTATCACACACTTTATGGCTTATAGGAGTGTATAGAGCTGTTTGGTCATACATCGAGGTATGATGTGTAGCGTATAGCGATCATGGTATATATGATCGTGATGCAAGGGACAAAGTTTGATCCAATGCGAGACACGATCACCATACAGCTCGAGGAATCAACGAAGCATTTTGGGAGGATGTGCCGAATTCGTATGACTGATAGAGACAGGTACGAGAGATCCATCGGCTCTCTGGATGATGAAATCAATCTCTGACATATTAATCTTTTTATAGGTGAAGATGACATCTCCCTGACTCTTATTGATGAGGAGTTCTTGAAAGACAAAGTTTGATATAGCCGTATGGGTTTTTATTTTGAGAGCAAAAGTATTGGTTAGCATACTGACGATACCCGTATCAATACAAAAAAGCTTTTTCTGATGACTCACCTCCCTCGTCTTGTCTTCGAAAAAATGTGCCACTCTCAAAAAAAGATGATTATTCTCGAAAAAATCTAAATAATCATTGATATACGCATTACTCACTTTGAGTTGTTGTTCGAGTTGTTTGATCTTGAAGGTACTACCTGATGTATATCCTAGAAGCCTGACAATATCTTCAAACTGTAACAATTGTTGTTTGGAAAACCAATATCCCGCATCTTTTTCAAAAATCTTTTTGACGATATTATTGAGTGCTTGGATCTTTTGATCTTGGCTATGTGCCAAGACCACCGACGGATAACCTCACCATATCAGATATTCTTCAAACTGTTGCTGTACTTCTTGTACCATGATCTTACTAAAGTTATTGAGACTGAAGTATTTGGTATGAATTCATTTTTCTTCCAAAAACTCGAAAAAGTCCAAAGGATACACATGGAGACAGGTGCTTCGCCCCTGGACACGCTGTAATATATACTCGGGTATATCATAGACAGTTGTGGCTATGATTTTCGTTTTGACATTCGTATCCTGTAGCAGTTGGATGATTATCTCGATGATGTCTTTACTATACTGTATCTCATTGAGCATGAGTATAGATTCTTTGTCGAAGTTTATGCCTAGTTTGATTTGCATATAATGCTTGAATTCATCCAGATCGTGAAACTGTTTGGATACGATAGTCTGATCAAAAGAAAAATAATGCTTCTTCACTTTGCTTTCATAATGATCATAGAATTTTTTGAGTAGCGTGGTCTTGCCCGCATCTCTTGGTCATGTCAAAAATATCAGACGTAAATTTACATCCTCCACAGCTTCTGCAAGTTTCTTCATATAATTATCTCTTTGCAAGAGGGTTTTATGATGCTCCATAAAATAGATATAGTCGTAAATAATACTTTCATAAAGTATGCATTGTATGAACTTCTTTTTGTATTGCAATGTTTATGGCCAATAATATCTATTAAATGTGTTTAATTATATAATTATAATATTTTTACACATTTATAAACATTATAATATAAGTAAGAAAGTATTTACTAAATATAATAAAATAGTTTATACACACTATCCGTGTCTATCTTTTTTTTATTGCTTGTTTTTATATCGAGTCTTTTCTATATTCACGATAGTTTTTTATTTTTGTATTATACACGATGTTTGAAAAACCTGGTGGGTGGCAACGTTTTATGCGTAGATTGTCGTATGCCTTGATTATGCAACTTTCTTTGGCTCTGTGATTACTATTTTGTGTACTTACTTCCTATTTTTATATTTGGCAAAATGATCCTAGATTTCCTCTAGAACAGCCTCGAGTACTGTGGGTTGGTATTGGGCTTTCTCTGTGAGCAGTAGGCATTTGATATCTTATCAAACCAAAAGAGCTTACTAACTATCTCAATCTGCAAAGAGGAGTACAGATTGTGATTTTCGCTTGGGTTATTGGTGCATGTATTTCGGCTACGGTTTTTGTTTTGGCTGGATTTCCTGATCCTTCAGCAATTAGCGATTACACACTATGGCAAAGGTTCATAGATGGTATCTTTGAGTCTATATCTTGATTCACCACAGCTGGCGGTAGTATTTTGCCTTCGGTAGAAGTATTTCCGAGATCGATTCTCATGCGAAGATCAATGACACATTTTATCGGAGGTATGGGTATCGTCTATATGACAATTACCTTTTTGCGTAGTTTGGGTATCAATAGATCAGAGGTGATCAATGCTGAATCAGAAGGTCCACATATCGTGCACTATGATAATGAAAAAGAAGCGGTCTCGTCGGGCCGAAACTTTTTTAAAGTATATAGTATACTTACCATAGCACTTATTGTCTTATTGATTATTTCTGGATACTGGTTTAGAATCATTCCTTACGAAGTTCGATACGACGCGATCTTTGATGCCATTAATTATGCTTTCTCTACAATGGGTACAGGTGGTTTCGGGACCTATGATACGAGTGCTGGTTTAGGTGCTATACAAGATGGTGTATATCTTATTAAAGGATTGCAAAACCCTATTTCAGAATGGATTATTGCATTCTTCATGGTATTCGCTGGGATGAACTTTGGTTTATGGTATGAATTGTTTTTCGAAAGAAACTGGAAATTAGTGTTTCGTAATAAAGAATTACAGGTATTTGTGGGATTGGTTGTTGCTCTTACTATTGGCATAGTACGAGTGTGGAAAATAGATGGCTCTACATTAGCAATTGCAGATATGTTTAGATGGTCGTTTTTTAGTGTGAGTTCTATTATCTCTACGACTGGCTTGGCAAACTACGACTTCTCTCTTTGGCCTGCATCAGCCATCGGACTCTTATTGGTGGTCTACTTTACGGGAAGCTGTGTATGATCGACAGCGGGTGGTGTCAAAGTAATCAGATTGATTATTTTTGTGAAATATGCTTTTTTACAAATAAAAAACTTAGTTAATAATGAGCCTTTTCATAAGATCAAAGTAGATGGTGTAGAGTATTCGGTTGAAGCAGCGTCTATCATTTTATTGAATATTATTATTTACTTTTTCTTATTTTTATTGGGAGGAATTGTCTTAATGCAAGTCAATCCTATCATTACTCTCTTAGATGGCACAACAACTCCTAATAACTTCACAACATCTTTTGCCGCTTCTATTGCTAATCTCGGCAACATCGGCCCTACTCCTACAGTCGATGGTGTCAATCTTGGTCCTGCAGGTAACTATGCTCCTCTTAACACAGCTGCCAAAATAGTGCTTTCAATACTTATGCTTTTGGGGCGTGTGGGTGTGTTGTCTCTTCTTATGTTGTTTATGGATTATAAAGCACAACAAAAAATCTGACACAAGATCGAAACTGTGGAGTATGAAGAAAAGAATCCAAACGAAGTTATTCACTTGAGAACATAATTATAAAAAATATCTTTTCATAAAAAACTACTCCTTCTATTACTAAGGAAAATTGAAAACAAAAATCTCTTGACAAGAGAGTGGCAGTGGGGTATAGAAACCTCATTGCTTTTTTTCTTAACTATATATATCATGTCACATCATCTTAGTATGTTCGCAAGCATAGCTATTGTTATTATGGTCATCATGTACGGTTTTCTCATTACTGAGAAGTTTCAGAGAGTTGTTGTCGTCTGATTTGCCGCAATGTTGGTTGTCTTGTCGCAAGTACTACAACAAGACCAAGCATTTGCCTATATCGGCAATAACTTATGAGTCTTAGGATTCATTATCGGCATGACGATCATTATCGGCATTGTCAAACAATCAGGAGTGTTTGAATATCTTGCCCTATCTATTATCAAACGTGTACAGTGACATCGGCTATGATTGATGGGTGCTATAGCCTTACTGACTCGGTTACTCACTATATTCTTATCCAATATACCGACTGTCCTTATCTTGACGCCTATTTTGATTATTCTTATCAGACAGCTCAGACTCCCTGCTTTCCCATACTTTCTACTCATGCTCACTATCGCAAATATTGCTGGTGCGACGACCCCCATCTCCGATCCTACGACTTATTATCAGTCACAGCAAGTCGGTTTATGATTTATGGAAGTGATAAGCAACTCATGACTGATCGCTATGGTACTCTGTGTCGTGACAGTCTTATATGTCATGGCATTATTTCACAAACAATGTCGTACTGCTGAGTGTAATACTACATATATAGAGAAACTAACGCCCAAAGATGCCATTGTGGATAAGAAACTAATGTGGATAGGTATACCTTTGTTAGCGATAACAATTTTCTCTTTTGTTATTAAAGATCGGGTAGCGACACACTGGCACATATATTATGATAATGCCGTCATCGCATTGTCTATTGCTCTCTGTCTCGTCGCATATTCTAGACAATCAATGACCAAAGTGCTGACCACATTGATTGATTGGGATACCATATTCTTTTTTATGTGATTATTCATTGTTATTGGATGACTAGAACATACTGGCGTGATTGCATGGTTAGGGGAGCAGCTTGTCGTTCTAGCACATGGAGACATTACTATTCTGTTGGGGTTGGTAACGATGGGATCAGGCTTTCTTTCTACTTTTATTGATAATGTGCCGTATAATATTACCATGGTCAGTGCTATCAAAGCAATGGCAGCATCAGGAATTGCTGTCTATCCTCTGCGACGGGCATTAAATCTCGGAACATCATTTGGTGGTGCTGGTAGTCCTATCGGTGCTGCGTGTAGTGTCGTATCATTGGGTGAAGCAGACAAAGATCATATTCACTTCAACTTCTTGACCTATATGAGATATGCATTCCCTCTTGTAATTATCAACGGTATTATTACATTTGCTCTATTATATCGGAAATTTATGGTCTAACTATCATAATCATTTATCCTTAACATCACTCGTATGCTTCTCTCGGATATCATCGCACATGAC
>CAZBFX010000041.1:0-4951 GCA_964491325.1 uncultured Candidatus Peribacteria bacterium | reverse complement strand
CACGAACTATAGCCCATACCATGACCATCAAAGAAGTCATTACCGATATGATACAGCACAATCACAACTCTTTTCTCGTCGTCAATGAATCTAAGAGTCCCCTAGGTTATATCACTGTACAAGACATAGCAGCGGCCATTATTCCGCCAGAGTTTGTGAGCAACCCTGCTATTGCCAAAGCCATGTATGAAGAGAGCTTCCTTCATGATTTGGCATGACAAATGGCATGACAGCCAATATCATCTATTATGAGGACAGATCTCGTTATCGTCGATTATGATGAAAATCTTATGGCTGTCTTTGCCCTTTTTGTCAAACATGATAGTCATTTTCTCTGTGTACAGCGTGATGATGCCATCATTGCTGTGATGACTCGTAGAGATCTGAAGAGAATACTCGCCGATGCGATGGATATAGAGCGAAATGCATAATTAGAAATAATATATATCTCTATTGACTTTAATGCCATATCGGATTATAGCTATTTTTGTGACTATTTTTATATCATAGTAGACGATCATGAAAAAATTACTTGCTACTCTTGTTCTTGCTAGCGGTCTCGGTAATACAGCCATTGCTCAACAAAATGCTACACCAGACAGCATAAGTACAAACACATCCTCTATTACGCAAAACACTCAAAGACATATAGCAGATTCTATAAGTGTGTATGCACAACTATGATATGGCAATCCCTTCAATAACTACCTGAAAAGCATAACGACATTACCGGATATGTTAGATGTTCTTGCTTTGGGATATCATGGTTATATATGAAAAAATGAGCAGTTTTCTATTCACACATGAGTACAATTTTGATCTATGCCATCACAAACATACACATGATATCAACAGTGGTTAGAAAAGTGCTATGCAGAATATGACAATACTCAAAGGGCGTTCACGATACAAGTATGACAAATGCCATCTTCAGTAGGCTATGGATGAGCATATAATAATAGTAATAGTCCGATCTATAATGATGCTATGTATAATAGTCCTTTTAATCAATGATGAATAAAATATGTACAAAATATAGCACTTCCATCAACACAACGAGACAAAAGTATAACTCTCACGGTATGAGCACTATCTGATCACCAATGAATAAACACACAATCATTAGAAAATACTACATGAATAATCGATTTATGATTTTTAGGAACAAATGATACTACCACTTTAGAAACCCATATAGGAGTATCTTTAAATCAATGATCTGCAATTGTTTGTCCTTGGATATCATTAGACTCTAAATGAAAAAAGTTCGTAACTCATGTCACACTAATAAAAAACTTTGATGGTAGTTTATTACTATTTGCACCTGCTGCATTTTTTGAAGGCAACATTCCTACTAATATATGAGACATTCTACTCTGAGTCAGTACTAGCGTTGAATATAAAGACACTAATACTGGTTCATGACATAGTTGATATGGAGAAGCTTATGCAAAACTTACCACTACAAATGGCATAAGTATAAGAGGCGATTTGGGCATAAAAGCACAGAATCAAACAATAGAATGACAGTGAAGAATAACTGCATCTTTTGCAATAGGTTCAAGTAGACACAAAAACCAATAAACCACACAATAGGTGTTAAAACCACAAAAAGAGCCTGCCCAACGGCAGACTCTTTTTTTATTTAATAATGAATATAGGTATATTATTTAGCCTCCTTCTCAAAACTCGCGACGACATCGTCGATAGTACCTTTGTACATAAAGTGCGACTCAGGGATATGATCACATTCACCATCGATGATCATGTTGATAGCCTTGATCGTCTCAGCCACTGGGACATAGGTACCAGGAAATCCAGTAAACTGCTCTGCGACATGGAAGGCTTGGGAGAAGAATCTCTCGACTTTACGAGCTCTATAGACAGTCAACTTATCGTCCTCCGACAACTCTTCCATACCAAGGATCGCAATGATATCGATAAGTTCTTTGTGTCTCTGAAGGATCTTCTGTACTTTCTCCGCTGTCATGACATGGAGTTCACCGACTGATTCCGCATTGAGGATAAGTGATGTACTATCGAGAGGATCGACCGCTGGATAGATACCCTTCTCTGCGATTGATCTGTTCAATACTACTGTACCATCCAAGTGAGCGAAGGTATTCGCTGGAGCAGGATCAGTCAGATCATCCGCTGGCACATAGACAGCTTGGAATGATGTGATCGAACCATTCTTCGTCGAGGTGATACGCTCTTGGAGTGTACCCATCTCGGTAGCGAGTGTAGGCTGGTATCCTGCTTGTGATGGGACTCTCCCTAGCAACGCTGAGATCTCAGCACCCGCTTGGGTAAAACGGAATATATTATCGATAAACACAAGGACGTCTTTGTTTTCTTTGTCTCTAAAATACTCTGCCATCGTGAGACCTGTCATCGCAACTCTCGCTCTCGGTCAGGGAGTTTCGTTCATCTGTCCGAAGACCATCGCAGTCGATCCCATGACTCCTGAGTCTTTCATCTCATGATAGAGATCGTTACCTTCACGAGTACGCTCACCGACTCCACAGAAGACTGATACGCCACTATGGTGCTTGGCGATATTGTGGATAAGTTCTTGGATGATGACAGTCTTACCGACTCATGCTCATCAGAACAATCCTACTTTTCCTCACTTCAAGATCGGTGCCATCAAGTCGATGACTTTGATACCTGTCTCCAAGACCGCTACTGTTCCTGATAATTCATGAAACGCAGGTGGTTGACGATAGATAGATCGTTTTTCATCAGACTTCACCTCACCAGCATTGTCGATCGGCTCACCGAGGACATTGAGGATACGGCCGAGGACTGCAGGACCGACAGGGACAGAGATAGGAGCACCTGTATCCGTCACCTCTTCACCTCTCATCAGACCATCCGTCGTATGCATAGCGATACCTCTCACGACACTATCGTCGAGATGTTGGAGGACTTCGATCACGACATGCTCACCTGCACCATTGGTATTCGTGGTGATCACCGCATTACTGATGGCAGGCATAGATTGGACATCAAATTGCATATCCACGACGATACCTCTAATGGCTATAATTGTACCTTTCATAAGAGAAGTTTGTATAATGTAAAATATCTACCCTATCATCTAACTTATGCGACCACCTCTTCTTTGACTTCTTTCACGAGGGTCTGTATCTGTGCTTCTATCTCCTCAGTCAATTTCTTTTCAGAAAGGATTTTTTCTGACAATGATACGTATGTCGTATCGAGTTTTTCGTAGAGGGATTGTTCATAGAGAGCGACTGATTTGACAGGAATAGTATCGAGGTAGCCATTGATACCTGCATAGATCATCACTGCTTGTTTGTGAAATGAGACCGGATTATTTTCTTTTTGTTTGAGCATCTCGACCATACGCTCACCTCTTGCGAGTTTTTCTTGCGTGGATTTATCGAGATCAGATCAGAACTTTGCAAATGTCTCCAACTCTCTAAATGCTGCTAACTCGAGCTTCAACTTTCCTGATACTTTCTTCATGATACCTGTCTGTGCAGATCCTCAGACACGAGAGACGGACAATCCGACATTGATCGCTGGCTTGATACCTGCGTTGAAGAGATTTGACTCCAAGAATATCTGTCCATCCGTGATCGAGATCACATTGGTAGGGATATAGGCAGAGACATCACCTGCTTGCGTCTCGATGATAGGCAAAGCAGTGAGTGATCCTCATCCGTAGTCTTTGTTCAATCTCGCAGCTCTCTCGAGTAGTCTCGAATGGAGATAGAAGACATCACCAGGATACGCTTCACGACCTGGAGGTCTTCTGAGAAGCAATGACATCTCTCTATAGGCAGCGGCATGCTTCGTCAGATCATCATAGATGATGAGAGCATCTTTGCCTTGGCTCATGATATACTCACCGAAGGTAGCACCCACGTATGGAGCGATATATTGCATCACCGCAGGATTATTGATCGGAGCATTGATGACGATAGTATAGTCCATCGCACCTTTTTGTCTCAGTCATTCGACGATACGAGCGACTTTGGATTCTTTTTGTCCGATAGCGACATAGATACAGATGACACCAGTGTCTTTTTGGTTGAGGATAGTATCGATGGCGACCGTGGTCTTACCTGTCTGTCTATCACCGATGATCAGCTCTCTCTGTCCACGACCGATAGGGATCATCGCATCGATCGCTTTGATACCTGTCTGGAGTGGTTGATCGACTGACTGTCTCGTGATCACACCAGGAGCTACTTTCTCCACAGGGAGAAATGTTGTTGCTTTGATGTCTTTGCCTTGATCGATAGGATCGCCGATCGCATTGAGGACACGACCGATATACTGATCACCGACACCGACAGAGAACAACTTCCCCGTCGTCTCGACAGTCTGTCATTGAGCCAATCCCATATAATCACCGAGGACGAGGACACCGACATAGTCTTGCATGAGATCCAGGACGAGACCTTTTTGTCATCACTGAAAGACAACAATCTCAGAATACTTCGCTTTAGTCAAACCAGCGACAGTCGCCACTCCGTCTTTGATCTCGATCACACTACCTTTCTCGGTAAATGCTTCGGCAAGATTCACATCATTGATCTGTTGTTCAATCTTCGCCAGGATATCAGAAGCTGTAGTCATGTAATAATATAATCAATAATTAAAGATATTTTATGCGAATATTTTTCAAAGATCATCATATAGCGATCTCCTATATATTTTATCTCCCGAACTCACAATCAATGATGGATTCACACCTCATGATCAAATCAGTATATTGTCATCCGAAATATTGGGAATAGCAACAGAATGAGAGACATTAACAGTTATATGGTGCGTTCACAAAGCTAAGTATAATTTATTTCTCAGGAAATGAAGTATTTTATAATTAAGATGAGATGATCACAACAACTCATAAAGTCTTGCAACGTCTGGATAACTTTTTACCAAAAAGCTTTGTACAGAAGAATGAGATAGC
>CAZBFX010000040.1:0-9907 GCA_964491325.1 uncultured Candidatus Peribacteria bacterium | reverse complement strand
ATCGCTGATGGGAAAGTCATCGAGAGATGAACGCATGACGAACTACTGAAACTCAAGGGAGAATACTACACAATGGTAGAGTTACAGAGTGGATTTTAATCTACAACTGATTTACCCTTTAGTTATTTTATCTGGCACAGTTACAGATGTAAATTCATAAGGAGTGCAACGCAGTCTATGACCACCATGATCATTAATTAAAGCTGGCATCATACCCTCAAATCAAAGAATGAATAAATCTTTTAAAAGATCTTTTCCATCAGGAGTATCAAAGAAAGCATAAGGACTAATACCATTTATAGTATCCTTTCACTCTATACCGTCTTTATTCTCCATGAAAACGAAGTTTATAGAACTTTTATATGCCAACCATCATATAAACTTATACAGTTTTCTCGTCACTTGCCTTCTTTCAAGAGTGTTAATTTTAGATCGCTTGTCATTTTCGCTAAAAGATCCATTTAAATCTAAAAATCTAGCAAACTTAAATATATCATCATGAATAGTAAAACTTATTTTCTCACGCTCTGGTCATCGTGTATATACTTTTTCTCAATTAATTTCGACACAACTCAATTCCTCAGGAGGAATTTCTAAAAGGCTTTTAAAGTGTTCCTCATTAGAAAACTTGCTGATAGAGTGTGATTTTAGGATACTGAATCTTTCATTCATAAAGCTATGCATACGACTACGAGAAATTTCCGATTCAGAATTTTGAAGATAATTTTGAAGAGCTAAAAGAGCATTTCTTTCGGTAGTATCCAATTCTCAGGATAATAGATCTACCAATCTTACACTTACTTCTTTTACTTGTATCGCATTTTTTAAATCCAACTGATCTTGTACGAAAATTTCCTCTCCTAAAACCAATTTCAAGGCCAAATCAGTTAATTGTTGGTCATAAGAAAATAATCTACCCAAAATACGTTTTTGAGTTCGTACTGGACTTACTGGTCTTTCTCTAGACATACTAGTATAAAAAAATAAATCTTTCTCTTATGACTTCTTCACTCTCTCTATCTGCATCATCATCATCCTCTCGGGACATGCACAGGTAAACTCCATACAAGAGAGGACAAACATCCCTTCGATGACCGATCTCGCATGACTTACTGTCATAGAAGAGGAGGGAGTGACTATGTTCATTTCCCCATCTTCTCTATTTTCCCTATTATCACTATCTTCTAACAGAGTCTGATATTGTTCATCCAATCCCTCCACATAATGGACGAAGTACTCTCTATGATCATAGACATGACGGATCTTATAATAATGAAGACTTTTGAGAAAAGCCCATATATCATCATACAAAAATGTCGTCAACGATCCTTCAGGTAACAATTCGTGAAGTTCAGTCAGCATAGTATCTTTGGTCATAGAAAACATATAATAGTTAAAAGTTTAGAATGCAGAGTTAAAAGATATTCTGAATTCTTAATTCTTCATTCTGAACTCTAAAATTTGTACTCCGTCACCTTCGTATGCTCCCTCACATACTGTGCCAGCATCTCATCATGCGTCAGTAACAAGATCGTATGCCCCACATCATGCATCTGGATGAGAATATCTGCTATACGACGAGTCTGCTCAGGATCGAGATTACCTGTCGGCTCATCGATCAGCAGAAACTCTGGCCTATGCACGAGAGCTCTCGCCAGACAGACGAGCTGTTTTTCACCTTCAGAGAGATGGGAAACAAGAACATCTGACTGATGGATAAGTCCTATTTGCTTGATGATATTGTCAATCGTCTGATGTTTGATAGCCAGTGGCATCTCAAGCAGGCTGAGAGGGAAAGAGATATTTTCTCTAACAGTTTTCCAACCGATCAACTTATGATCTTGGAAGACTGCACCGATTTTACGTCTGAGCTCCTGCACCTCACGAGGAGAAAACCTACTCATATCTTCTTGTTTGTGATAGAGCATCTTCTTGGGGACGCTGTATTGCCCCATGAGGAGCTTCGCTAATGTTGTCTTCCCTGAGCCAGACTTTCCTGTCACGAGACAGAAGTCATGCTTATACAGTCAGATATTGAGCTTGTAGAAAGTCATCGAAGGCGATCCAGGATATCATCGAGTGAGATCCTTGGTATACATGAGCAGATCATGTGGCTGACGAGAATGGTCCATAGAAGAGTTATAAGGTTATAAAGTCATAAGGTTTATAAAGTTTTTGTTTTCGTCTTAGTTTTAGTTTCACTGTAATAAGTATAGGCATATTTTCCCCAAAACAATACTTTTGCCGACAGCATACAATGTTTTGGTTTGACAATTTTATTTTCACTTGTATTTGATGGGTAATCTGACTATAAAAGCAACAGCGAACCAAATCTCCATCCCGAATGCTTTCGGGACTAACTTCATCCAAATACATCACCATGAAACTTGCTACACTCATCTATGTCCATGACGAGAAAGAGAAGAAAACGCTCATGATGCTGAGAAACAAGAAAGCAAATGATATACACGAAGGCAAACGAAATGGACTCGGATGAAAGCTCGAAGCAGGGGAGTCACCCGACCACTGCTGTGTGAGAGAACTCGATGAAGAATCATGACTACAAGCACAACATATCGAACTCAAAGGCATCCTCACAGCACCAGATTTCACTCCCGATCATGATCGATATATCTTTATCTATGTTGTCACTGCACGAGAAGGAGAATTGAAAGATTGTCATGAAGGCGAACTCCATCGGATCGATGATGATCAACTCATGGGACTCAACACACGAGCATGAGATAAGAAATTCCTACCACTTCTCTATCAACCATGAGTCTTTCATGCGACGATGTACTACAAGGAAGGGAATTTAGAGAAATGGGAGATGAGGTAAGATGTAATAATGTACTATAACATATCAAAAAGATACTGCCTACTGTTTAACTGCCTACTGTGTATAATCTTATGAACCTTACCACTTTCCTCCAACACATCGAATCTGCCACCACTCTTGCAGAACTCGAGATAGCCTACGAAGCATCGCTGGGTAAGAAATGACGACTCAATGAGCAATTTGCTCAACTCAAGACTATCAGCTCTGCTGAAGAGAAGAAAGCTCTCGGTCAAGAGATCGCTACGGCAAAAGAGTCACTCACGATTGCCTATGATCTCCAATACAAGAAACTCAACGATGCTGTCATCAATGCCACACTCGACGCCGATCCTCTCGACATCTCGACTCCTAGTCCGAGCAAGCATCATGGCTCCTACTCACTTCTCAGCTCGACTCGTAGACGTATCGAAGATATCTGTCAGTCTATGGGTTTCCACATCCACTATGGTCACGATATGGTGAGTAAATTTGCCAACTTCATATCGCTCAACATCCCCCTCACCCATCCTGCGACAGAAATGCATGACACATTCTTCATCGATGAAAAAGATGCTACAGGAGAGAATTTCGTCCTCAGGACACATACCACTGCGATGGATAATGAACTCATCAAGCATTATGCCGACAATCTCACACAACACAGACCCATAAAATTCATACTCCCAAGCAAAGTCTACAGATACGAAGCGACCGATGCATCACATGATACGACATTTTACCAGCTCGATGGGGTCTATATCGATGAAGGGATAAGCATCGCTCATTTCAAGGACTTTATCCAGAAACTCCTCAGTGCCATCCTCGAGACAGAGGTCAAAGTCAGGATGAGACCATGATACTTCCCTTTCGTCGAACCGGGCTATGAGATCGATGCATCCTGTCCTATCTGTCAAGGAGAGGGTTGTTCACTCTGTAAGAAGACATGATGGATAGAACTCATGGGTGCAGGGATGCTCCATCCTGAGGTACTTCGCCATGCAGGTATCGATGGAACGAAATATAGTGGCTATGCCTTCGGTATGGGTATCAATAGACTCGTTGCCGTCAAATATCGTATCAAAGACATCAGACTCTTTACCAATGGAGATATGAGATTCGCCCGCAGTTTTGCTCATAGCAGATAGACTTGACTATGCGAGAGCATTTATCTATAATGAGAGACATATTTTTGCTTTATTTTTTAGCTTTCGCTGATTTATGGTTACTCTTCTCAACGCTCTCCTTATCATAACATGACTTATCTTCACTGCGACAGTGATGCTCATGTCACCTAAAGGTGGTATCGGATTCGCTATCGGCGGTGCCGCAGCGAGTACCAACGAGTACGGATCGAAAAAATCGATCGAACACACATTCAAGAAAGCTGCATACATATCAGGTATCGCTTTTATCGTGCTGTGTCTTTTGTATCCCTATATAACCTCGATACATGGATAATTTTCCCCAACTCAGAAAGCTAAGCAAACGTGTCATGCTCTCTGGGTATGGCATTATTGTACTCATATGGGCTATCATCACAGGATTCATATTGTATGATTATACAATCTCTTTGTTTGAAGTAGAAAGTACAAAGTGATGAACATTCGTCGAAGCAATCACCGAACCTCTCTCCTTCCTTCCCTATCGGTGAGATCCAGAAAAAAATCATTTTTTTCAGACACTATTGTTTCGTGGTTGTATCACGATGCCATGATTGGAGACCAATGTATCGGGAGATCGGACCAAGAATCTCTGTCAGATTATCACTCTTTCTCCCAAGGAATATGAGATTATCATTAATAGTGGCTTTCTCTGGTCAGACAAGACTGCGATCACTATCGATGATGTATTCTTTACCTATCAACATATCATCAAAGAAAATAGACGACAACAGAGCTATCTCGAGACATACAATACGATTACTTTGACAGGAAAAACAGAAAACAGTTTTCGCATAAGCTTCCCCAGTCATATCAAAGATCATGACTTTTTCTTTTCATTGCCTATCTTGCCATCCCATGCATTGGAGAATATAACTGTCGCTGAAGCATATACGGCACTATTTTCTCGTGAACCTATCACATCGACCTGTGTCACACTCGATACGACGACCAATGATCCATCTAGTCTCGTCTTCGACATGAGCCAGTGCAGAGATAATAATATCAATTATTATCAGTTAAAATCTTTTGATAGCGATACGGCTCTCACAGCATATCTGGAAAATAACGCATCCAAAAAATTCCTCTCACTCGTACCTGGACAAAATACTATAGCATGATACAAATTATTGCCTGTCTATGATGACTCGTTTATGACGGTATTTTTTAATACGCAATCAGCAAGACTGACACCAAGGATACAGAGAGCTATAGCATGATATATCAACAACCACTTCCGAACACAGACACATGAATGATATCTCGGTCAATATACCGGTATCGTCAACACATTTCAAAGTGATGGTGCCGATGTCGTGACATATATCCAAGAAAAAAACCCTCGTCTCGCATATGATAGAAAATGATTGGAACAAGCATGAGTATCGCCACTACCTGAAAGTGTGAGCGTCGATGGCATCAATAACAAGAGAGCCTTCTTTCTCCCTGCACAGACTGATACATCATATAGTTTCTCACTCGTCACCGACCAAGAGATGCCATCTATCCAGTGACAAAGCGATAAGAATAAAAAAGCTCTCACTATCACATCTGATAGAAGCAAAAAAAATCACCGTATCACTATGACATTGTGACCAAATGAACAAATACAAGAATGAGTAAATACTATCACCATCAAATGAAAAGAGAATAAAGTCGTCGATATAGATATTTATTATCTCGGACAAACAAATACAGAGAGCGAAGCCACTGAGACAAATAAACTCAAACTCGTCTATTATAAAAGTGCATTGTCAGATTATATTATCGCACAGTTGGAGAAGATATTTGCACAGTGATGACTCACAAGTGTGATAGATATAGTATGATATGACAATATCGACAATTATCATGACATCCTCAATAGCAAAGAATATGACATCACTCTCGCACCAGTACGCATGAGCTCTGCTTATGACATAGCGACGATATTGAGCACCAACGATCCGACGATCAATCCATCACTCAGCAACAACCCTCCACTGATCAATCTCTTCACACAGTATGCCAATGAAGCAAGTAGAAGTCTCGAGAATCAGATACGCACTACCATGGGTACGCAGATGCCATTCTTCATACTCGGACAACACAACTATGCATATCACATCAGAGATTCTATCACATTCAACTATACAGGCATACTCTCACTGGACACACTCAGATGGACATTGTTACATAATATCTCTCTCGTCTCGCATGTGAGCGTCAGAGGCGGTAAACTTATCGAACGAGATTCTCTTCTATCCTATATCCGCCAACAAAAGCATATCACTCAACCAGCCCTTACACCAGATGAAGACGATAGTGATGATATAGACGCTATAGATGTAACAACTGGCAACGAGAGTCTTTTATCTGGCAATTAGAAAACATGTTTCATGGCAATTCTCTCACGACTATAATCATCCCGCTTATAATCACTGCTATCATACTTATTATCAGCATCACCGTCCATGAGTTTGCTCATGCTCGAGCATCAGACAAGCTCGGCGATCCTACCCCTCGCATCCAAAAAAGACTCACACTCAATCCGCTCTCCCATATCGATCCGATAGGACTTATTCTTGTTTTTCTCGTAGGATTTGGATGGGGAAGAGCGGTGCAGATCAATCCTCGTTACTACAAGCATCCACTCAGAGATGAACTCCTCGTCGCACTAGCCTGACCACTAGCAAACATCATCTTGACCATCATCGGGATGATCATCTTACTCATGTATGAGTATCTCTTCCTCGGAGTGAATGCCACATTATCAGGATCATGAGATATGGCGTCACAGTTTTGGATACAGTTTTGTTTTATGAATATCGCATTAGCAGTATTCAATATGATACCCTTACCTCCCTTGGATGGTTATAGGATCATCAAGATATTCTTTCCTGACACTATTGCACGTATTGAGCCATATGGTCAGTATATATTGCTATGATTTGTCGTCCTCTTTATCCGATGACCAGGCAAATGACTCTTGGGCCATTATATCAAATCTGTCTCATCAGCGATATTTAATATCTTCTACGCTCTTTTCTCTTTTTTCTTTAGTTAGTTAGAATAATTCTCTATATCAGTGACGTCATTGCGAGGAACGAAGCAATCTATAAGTTTTAATATATAATTACTACATGCAAGAAAGACATATACCCTCTACTATCACTATATACACATCAGCAGAGGAAGCACCTCATGCACGCTGACTTGCAGTTATTATCGATGTGTTTAGGGCATTTAGTGTTGAGTGCTATATTTTGCATAATGGAGCAAAATATATCATTCCCGTACAAACACTTGATGAGGCCTATGCATTAAAGAAAGAACATCCTGATTATATCCTTATAGGAGAAAGATGATGAATAAAGCCAGATTGATTTGATTATGGCAATAGCCCAACAGAATTACTCAATGTAGATTTTACTGACAAGATCATAGTACACACAACAATGAATGGAACTAAAGGGCTTATGCTTGCTACGCAAGCTGATGATATTATCACAGGCAGTTTCGTCAATGCATCAGCCATTCTTAGATATATAAAGGAAACAAAGCCAAAAATCGTATCTCTGGTCTCTACCTCACATCTCGCCACAGAAAATAATGAAGATATTCTTTTCGCCAACTATATCAGCGATACATTACAAGGGAAAATAGTAGATCAAAAGTATATAAGAGAGATGATGCAAAAAACATGAGCATATGCATTACTTTTTGATGAAATAGGTGTCCCTGCGACTGATTTTGATTTATGTCTCGAGGATAGATTTCCTTTTATTATCAAACAAGAAGAACAAGACGGTAGGAGAATATTGATTAAGATAGATATCTAGAATAAGAATAAGTACTTTACAAACCTTATAACTTTATAAACCTTACAAACTTCTCCAATGCTCTCCAAACTCTCCTCTATCGAATCCACATACCTCAACCTCAAAGCACAGATGATGGATGAATCTATATTCTCTGATATGACCAGGATGAGAGATGTCGCTAGACAGATGTCACAGATGGAAGATGCCTATCATCTCTATCAAGCATACAAACAACAAGCTGCTCAGCGTGATGAAGCCAATCAGCTACTTGCTTCCGAGTCAGATCCTGATCTTGTTGCTATGGCCAGAGAGCAACTCATGGATGCCAATGAGAAGATCACACAGATCGAAGAACAGATGAAGATAGCACTCTTGCCCAAAGATCCCAATGATGACAAAAATATCTTCTTAGAGATTAGACCTGCTGCAGGAGGTGATGAAGCATGACTGTTCGCTGCAGAACTCTACAAATGCTATATGCTCTATGCTCAGTCTCAGTGATGGAAAGTGGAGATCATCGATGAACAGTTTAATGATATCGGTGGGGTGAAGAATGTCGTCGTGAAGATCTCCGGAGACAAAATCTACAGCAAGATGAAACGAGAATCATGAGTCCACAGAGTCCAGAGAGTCCCTGCCACCGAAAGTCAATGAAGGATCCATACATCCACCGTCACCGTCGCTGTCGTCCCCGAAGCAGAAGAAGTGGATATCAAGATCGATCCAAACGATGTCGAGATCGATACCTATGCAGCATCATCATCATGATGACAAAATGCAAACAAAAATCAGACCGGTGTCAGACTCCGCCACAAACCATCATGACTCATCGTCACCATTGGCGACAGTAAATCACAAATGCATAATAAAGAAAAAGCACGAGCAGTCCTCAGATCGAGATTGTTTCAGATCGAGATGGACAAGAAGCAATCCGAACAAACCAATGCCAGACTCGATCAGATCGGAGGAGGGGATAGATCCGAGAAGATCAAGACCTACAACTTCCCCCAAGATCGTCTCACCGATCATCGTATCAAAGAGTCTCGATCCAATCTCCCATCGATCATGCAGTGAAATATCGACGAGATGATCCATGCAGCTATCCTTGCCAACCAAGCTGCATTATTGACCAAAGCGACAGAGTAGCCAGCAGAGGAGTTTCCTCCCCTGATAAGGGGAGGTGGCGAAGCCGGAGGGCTTTGTACAACAGACGATCACGCCTCCCTCCTCTTGTGACCAAAGGAAATCCCCTTGGGAACAAAGGGAGAATTGAGGGAAATTTGTAGCAAACAGAATATTTTTCTCACAAAAGGAAACCCCGAAGCTGACTCAGCTAGGGGGAGTTTTTTTGCGGTTCTCGTACCATGCCAAAATGGCGTAGTAAAGTCCGGCACCCATCAACCCCAAAACCAGGGGGAGGGTTACTTTACCAATAATTTCGGCCACCACAAGGCCGATAACCAATCCACCCAAGCTCATCCCGAGCTGGGCGATGAATCCTTTCCAGTTCATATTTTTTTACGGCGATGTATACTACCGCTTTCCGACTATACGAAAAAGAAAGCGATTGTCAAGTATTTTTTATCATATTGTGTCTCGATATCCGAGAAATCGAGGTGAGGACTAATAATTCCTTCTATCACTGATGGACAGATTGCCATCTGTCCCTACATCTCCTCTAGCGTCTACGGACGCAATGCGTTCCTACCTCTCCTGATGTGAGGACGACCCAAGAGATCGTCCCTACACCCCCTCTATTGTGAACTCTGCCTTGCAGAGCAACCGGTTGCTAATTGTGAATTCTTAATTCTACACTTTTAACTCTATTTACACTCCTTATCTATCCTTCACTTCAGCACTACTGCCTGCTGATAATAATCGAAGTAATACATCGCTATATCCTCATAACTAAAGTTCTCAAAACGAGCACGAGCATCACTGATTTCTTTGATAAGCATAGCATCACTACATGTCGCTTGTTCGGTAAGATAGATAAGTTCATTATATGTCTTCACAAGTGTGGACTTCTTCTCGATCAGATCAGGATCCTGTCCCGTGACACGATATCGGAGACTAACGACCTTCTCTCCCATCATCTGAAATGCAGGTATAAGCGATGCCTTCTC
>CAZBFX010000039.1:0-10165 GCA_964491325.1 uncultured Candidatus Peribacteria bacterium | reverse complement strand
AAGAAAAACTATAGCAAAGTAAACAAAATATCCTGACTCCCCAGCAATATGCAGATGCTCAAGACCTATCGTGACCTCCTCGATGCATGAGAGATCAGTCAGCATAAAGTCTTTGAGCAAATGCTCAAAAAAAGAGGCATCAGATCACAGTCGGGTATCGTCTCCGTCCAAGTCTTGACGAAGCCATTTCGATGTCCGGGCAAATGTATCTTCTGCCCCAATGACTTCACGATGCCCAAGAGCTATATCAACACCGAACCTGGTGCTATGAGAGCCTTGCTCAACAACTTCGACCCTATCAAACAAGTCTACAACAGACTCCTCTCCCTCACACTGACTGGTCACGAGACCGATAAGATCGAGATGATCGTCCTATGAGGCACCCGAGATGTCTATCCTGACGACTACAAGATCCAGTTTGTAAAATGACTCTACGATGCCTGTAATACTTTTCCTGAATTTTACAAGCGTGTCAATCTGACCATCCGTGGCACGAAATCTCTCTACTCGATAGAAGATGAGGAAACTGAAAGCAAAGGTGAAGAGAGTATACAATCACTCGTCTCCTCGACGGATGTCTCACAGTACGACTACCCTGAGACCATCGAAGAATCTATCCTTCGCAATGAGACAGCATGACAAAGAATTATAGGTCTGACCGTCGAAACGAGACCCGAGTATGTCACGCATGAGAACTGCCAACTACGAAGAAGGCTCGGTGTCACGAGGCTCGAGATCGGTATCCAATCGACCAATGATGAAGTCCTCACGATGAACAAGAGATGACATAGCGTCGAGCAATGCCGTCAGGCTCTGCATCGCCTGAGACAGTATGGATTTAAGTTTTCGATCCATATCATGCCAGGACTCTATGGCTCTGATCCGGGGAAGGATCTCCAGACATTCAAGGATATCTACAGCGATCCATGGTTCAAACCTGATGAGATTAAGTTCTATCCGACCTCCGTCATACCCAATACAGAACTCTACGAACTCTATCTCGCTGGTACATATAAACCTATCGAAAGCTCAGCCATCAAAGAAATCATCACGACGACCTTTCGTGATATCATCCCACCCTACACTCGTATCAAGCGTCTCATCAGAGATATCCCTTCTACCGAGATTATCGCTGGCTCTTCTGTCACCAATCTCGCACAGCTTATGCATGAGTGACTCTATAAGCAGCGGAGAAATACCGATATAGCCAAGTGATTATACCAAAGACTTTTTGCTGATTATACACAATACAAGTCACTCGATGACTATCTCCAAGATCCATCGATCACCACACAAGCGATACATACAATCATCATCGGAGATACTATACCCGATCTCGAGTCAGATAGAGCCTTTGTCTCACTCGATACACGCAGTAGAGAGATTAGACATGAAAAAATACATCTCTCTGACACGATGACCGTCATCCGTCATTACGAAAGTTCCGTCGGAGATGAGTATTTCATCAGTATCGAGACCGCACAGGGATATCTCTATGGCTTCACGAGACTCCTACTACCGAAAGAAGGTGAGACGATCGACTATCCATGATTGGGGAAATCAACCGCCCTCATTCGTGAACTCCATGTCTACGGCCAAGTAGCCGGACTTAGCTCGGTGGAGTGAGAAAGCAGGAAAACGCAACACACCGGCGTCGGGAAATCAGTGATGGCTATAGCCGAAAAGATCGCTTCATATACTGACTATCAGAGACTCAGCGTCATCGCTGGCATTGGTGTCAGAGACTATTATCGCAAACTTAGCTATATACTCGAGTGAACCTATATGGTTAAAGAGTTAAGAATGTAGAATTAAAAAATTCACAATTCATAATGAGCAATTCACAATTACTTTACAAACCTTATAACTTTATGAACCTTATAACTTCTAGTGACGACGAATCATCTCTCCTCGTGCAATCATATTACTCAAACAATAGCTATCATGGTCAGCTAGAGAATTCTGATGTGTCAGCGACGCAGGGTAATAGTATCTGTGGCGACAGTATCACCGTCTATCTACAGGTAGAGGACGAGAAAGTAACTGACTATCGCTATGATGGTGAAGCATCACCCATCACTGCTGCTGCTGCGGCATTTCTTGGAGAGTTTATAATCGGAGAACAAATAAAAACCATCCTGACATGGGATGGTGCATGGATCAAGAACGAAGGTTTTGAAGTCAGTCACAAGAGACGTAGATCATCTATCTCTGCCCTCCTCGCTGCGAAGAACGCTCTCCATCAGTATCTGCAGGATGGAATACAAGAAGGATATGAAGAGTTGTTGTAGAAGATTTATTTCTCACTCGTTTGAAGAGATGCATTATCGGCTTTTTCTTCTCTTTTTTGTAATGCCAATTGAATAGGATAGGTCTTTACGATAGATGGATTCAGTCGATCTGCTGGCAACATTTTCTCTCATTCTTTCAATGTCAAAATATCAATATCGTTAGCTCTATCGAACTTCGTTTCAATAACTACATTATTGTGAACCACTCCTTCTCAATCAATATATGTTCATGTAAATGGTTCGAAACCATGAGTAAATAAACCTTTTAATTGTATTTGTTGAATAGGTCTCGACATTGAGTTAGTAATATATTTCAATTCTCATGATACCCCATTAGGTATTCCATTTTCCCATTGCCCAACATAAGTACTACCATTGGGCCATGTATATGTTCATTCTCATTCGATCCTATAATTCAATAATTCATCGATCTTAGTGACTACAATCTGACCTTCATAGAAGCCACCGTCAGGAGCAAAGTACTTTCCATACGATTGAGCAGTCGAAACTTCTTTCGATTCACCTTTATGTAATCAAGGAGTATGAATAGTATTGAATTTAATATTATTGCTAGGAACAGCATACATACCGTCTCCTACACAACCCTTCAACATCTCATCATACACAGAGATGGAATAGATCGTACTACCTGTTGATTTTTTTTCCTGTTCTTGTTTCTGTTTCAAGAGAGTTAGTATCTTTTCATAAGTAATAGCAGAGTCTCCTTGCACTGATGGTTCCAATGATACTATCAAAGATGACAATGTATTAAGGTATGTATTTAAAGCACCAGGGAATACTGTTGGATTATTTCAATTTAATGAATTTATTTGTGCAATACACTTTTCTTGACTACTACAAAGCAATAATCAGACAATCATCATATACTTATAAGAAATAGCATCTTCAGAGAATATCGCATCTATTTTAGCAAAAGTTTTTTGTATATTGGCATATAAAGAAGATATCTTATCCAAAGGTAACATAGCACCTAGGAGAGGAATAGTTTTGAAAGCATTGAGATTCTTTTCTAGATCAGTAGGTTCACCCTCTACTCACACCCTCAGCTCCTGCAACTCCTGCGAAAAGTCACTCTCAGGGAGAGTTATGTTTTCGGAATGATTTGTATAGATTTCTACCATCGTCGACACAAAAATAAAACTACTATTTCATATAACTTATATTATCTGCTGCTTTTTGGAAGAATTTTAGTAAGAGTTGTTTATCTTCTTCTGGAGCTTGAGAATCAGAAAGAACTTTGAGATCACTTATTCATGCTAAAAAAGCATCTTTATTTTTCTCAATCACTACTGATTTTTTAGACTCTTTATTATTTCCTAGCTTGTATCATATATCTATAATATACTTATCGGGGTCTTGGGAGCCAGAACCCAAAGTAAAGTAAATATATCTATCTTTATTACTATCAATATAGTCCATAGATCATAGCAAGGCAAGACCTTCTTTATTATAGAACGCATTAATAGCCACAATCTCATCAAACTTCTTTCCCAATATCAACCTATCTTTTTCTCGTATTCACATATGACCATTTTCTGGATCTCTACCCTTACCGTGTTTGAGTTGTCATGATGCAAAAGATGCAATACCGTCATATCTCCCACTAATAATCATATCTGAAAAGTTTTCCTGTATTAAGGATTTAATCCCTTTATGAGACAAAATCTTAGTATTCATTTGAAGGTTTTCGCCTTCATTATCATTCTTTTTGGATGAGAATACCTTTCTTACCCAGGAATTTATTTGTTTCAATGGTTTATTAGGTTTATTATAATCAGGAAAGGCATCATTAAACTGTCTATGAAAAGTAGCAAAGTCTTCATCATCCACAATAGTAGGATCTAGATTATTTGACTGTGCATCAGCAGTATCAGTATGTGTGAGAGATAGACTACTAAGAAGTTTCTCCTCAGCATCAGCGATCAATGAGACAATATCAATATCAACAACTTTTTGACCATCTATACTTGCATCCCTCATATTATATGATTTCTTGAGAACTCTTATACAATCATCAGTCAAAAGATCTTCAACTACACCATTAAGTTCTCATTGCGTCGGCACAGCAACAGTATCATCTACCATAGCGATTAAACATCTCAATTGCAGAATCTTTCGTTGCTTGCCAGCAAAAACTTGACCATTCGACAAGACCATAGTATTTATATAATCTATCCACTCTGGAGTAAAAGTATCTTTCAAGCGACGTTTATCCAAAGTAGATGACCATAGAATTGTCATCTTATCTAAACTATTCAAGAGCTTGGCACGATCATGATGACGTCATGTATCAGTATTATCATCTAGAATTATCAGATCGTCATCCTCATCGGGCAGTGCAACAGCTTTCAATGATTCCAAATCAGCCAATGAATCATGATAAGTGAGTGTTTTTTCAGTAGACATGAATACAAAGAAGAAAATATAAAACATAAGTCTATGCTACCATTTTTGTCTTATTCTGAGCTCGTTTTCTTACTACTTCATATGGTAGGGTACCTTTGCGATACATCTTGGATCCACTACGATCTATAAATGTCACTGTAATCATTGCAGGATCTACATCTGAATCGAACATATAATTAGAAGATTGTATATTTTGTAGCGTCACAAAGTCATCTATAACATCACTCGACTTTCATGCATGTATACTAGCATTAACTGGCAATCATATATTTTTATTCTCTTGTAAGAGAGATCACAAAGTAGGTCACTTCTTGCGTTCCGCCCACACATCGAGCCAACGGCTAACTCTCTCGTCAGCTCATGTGATTGCTTTGTTGATCGAAAAAGAACGCACACTATCTAAGACACCTCCTAAAGAATTCTTTGTTGTATCAGCCATTTCCTTGACCATTTCTTTTCAACGAGAAAGTATATTTTTAATTCAATTTCACAGACCTTTCCAATCGCCAAGTGCATCAAACAGCGATCATGTTGTGTGATCTACAGTAGTAGTTATTCAAGCATTTCTTTTATTCTTTTCACGATATTTCGCTACAATACCGGCAGAAGATCATCCCGATAATGCCCTTCTCGCAGAACGATTTGTCATCTCAACAAGATAAATATATAAAACACTACTCATTATAGAGAAAAAATCCTCAAAAAGCAAAAAAATGCACCATCAACGACATGATAGTGCAATATAATAGTTAGCGGTATATATTTAATTATTTCCCCATCATCGTCCCCGTATTAGTGATCGTGACCGTATAGAGTCCGAGCTTCTGCACGAGATCGGTGATCGCCTCACGAGCATTCTCCTGGGCAGTCTCGAGGATCTTACTATCGATCGCTTCTTGTTTGACGGCATTGACGGCATCGTTTCTCATCTTTGTCTCGAGCTCCACATTACCTTTGGACAAGATACCGAGCTTACGCTCAAATGGCTTCGTATTCTCCGTCAGATAGACATCGAGTATCTCCGCATCTGGTAAAGTGATAGCGACCAATGTCTCCGTACCGCTCGTCGTCACGACGATATCTCCTGTAGCGATCTTTGTGAGGTCTATCCCTGCATTGACATTCGCTTCGACAGTCATGAGTAATGCATCATTAAAGAATGCTTTTCTGACTGCTTCATCTCGAGTAAATCATGGTATCATGTCCGAGAAGTCTTTTTGTCATTCGATGACTTTCTGGATCGTCATCCTGGCTGTGGCAAGTTGTTGGATACCTTGGAGCTTGGTGATGATAGAGCTATGTGTCTGTGTGATATAGCTATCAGTCTTCGCCTGCTCGAGACGGATATAGCCATAGAAGAGTGCTCCTGCACCGACCACGATACCTATGAGAAAAAGTGTAAGCGTACGCATGAGGATATGGAGAGAAAGTAAAGATATACCTCCATACTACTCTTTCCATCTACAAATACAAGAGAAAAGCTCCCATATAAGGGAGCTTCAACGATAACTATAACGATAAAGTATGTTGTATAAAATATGCCAACTTACAACTGACAAACAGGAACGCATTGCATCGTACACACTTGAGCTTCGGGATTATGTCTACATGCTGATGCACATTCATTAAAGCTACCTTGCATAGCCTGACATGCTCATGCATCGACACCGACACATTCATTATGTATCGATGATCGTTCACCTCACTTCGCTAGACAGAGTGATGCTTGATCAGCATTTGACGAAATCTGTACTATCACATGATCTACAAATGACGCCAACTCAGGAGCCTCTGCTTTGATCGCAGTGAAGTGTACTATCAAAGACTCTTTTTTATCCTCACTATAGTTTTTCTTGATGGATGCGAGAGCTCTTTTGAACTTGAGAGAACTAAACACAGGTCTTCTGACAACAGTGCTAGGCTTGATCGTAGGAGTACTTGCATCTACCTCATAAGTATTGATATTCGTCAATCGTGATTTATAGACCCATCATCTCTCTCCTGATGCTGTCTCGAGTTTGTACCATCCATCAGAATATTCGCTGATAGCAAATGATGTACCCGGCCTGACGATAGACATACGGGCTCACTCTTCCATACAGGGCATACTACGCATATAGACAGCACTCTTTGGCTCGACTGTACCACGCATCGTGACACGAGGCATATAACATCATCCTGCAGATGCAGATTGCTTGAGAACGATAACTCATGCGAGAGCGATCATCACGACGAGAGCAGATATTCACCAGTAACGAAGTTTCATGATATGATAGATAGAAGATAAAAACGACTTGCGTCATTGCGAACGAAGTGAAGCAATCCATAGTAAACAATTTCTAAAACTATAGATTGCTTCGTACCTCGCAATGACGCTCACTAAAAACCCATACTCTGAATTCTTAATTCTACACTCTTAACTATGTATCGTCCAATACTGTTCCAATAACTCCTTATCGACAATCTCTTCTTTCTGACTCGTCGCACAAGGGAATTTCTTATCCACGACGATCTTCTCGAGATGTGCTTGCACCTGGGTCAGGAAATCTGCTTCTTGTATCTTACCACTCTTCACCTGTGAACGCAAGTCTTTATAATCCATACTATCGAAACTCTCATTCTTCACTAGTCCATCTACTTTCGCTTGTTCGAAGCACTCTGCAGAGCAAAATCCGCCAAATCTCTTATATTGCTTACGACGGCAAAGGATACGAGCATTGCAGGGGCTATAGCGACAGTTCTCACAGTGATCGGTAGTCAATCACGTATAGATACAGTGACCTATCGTCGTATGCGTATCGGCATCACCGACTTTCGTCGAGATGAGACCATCGAAAGTATAGAGATTCCCCAGTCGGTTACCATCATTATGCTGATGGACATATTTCACGACACCGCCATTGAGAGCGTAGAAGTTATTGAGTCATTCTTCTTTGAGCAAGACAGACAACTTATCACATCTGATACCTCCGGTACAGTACATGACGACTTTCTTGTCAGCCAGTTTTTCTTTGTATTGCTGGATGAGATCTTGCATCTCGCGGAAGTTGATCGTCCCAGCAGGGATGGCGTTTTTGAAATGTCCGAGCTTGTATTCGTAGCTATTACGCATATCGAGGATGACATAGTCGTCGTTATTCGTATCGATAACCTTCTTCAAGTCTGCAGGAGAGATCTCTTGGAGTGACTGCTGTACTTGAGCAGCAGTGATCGTCTTGCCAAGAGCAACGATTTCCTGACGATAACGAACGATCATCTTGTCAAATGCGTGTCCTGCGACGGTCGATGCCTTCTCATCGATATCCGCTATATGAGCGAAGTAGGGATTCTGCAGGAGATATTGCCTATATGCCCAGAGCTGTCATTCATTACCGGAAACCGTCGCTGAGATACCCTCTTCACCGATATAGATACGACCTTTGAGACCCAGATCATGTGTAAACTGATAGTGTTTCTTCACTTCACTCTGCGGATCAGCGATATCCACGAAGTGATAGAAGGTCAGGAGGGAAAACTTCCCATGATAATGTGTTGACATTGAGAGAAATATGATTATAATGATTAAAAGATATGACTAAAGTATACGAAAAGACTAGTGTGTTTCAAGGAGAAGAATATATATTTTAATATCAAGGATATGTTCATGGAGAGGCCAGAACCAAAAGGTAACAAAATAAACATATTACATCAGAACGGATTTACTAAAAAGAATAGGAAGTTCAAAAATAGTATAACCAACCTATTAGCAAATAACCACAATAAAAAGGATACAAGGAAAACGATAAGGTTAAGATTAAAGATGCCTCTTGGAAACGACATAATCATTATTATACAAGACATAAATGGCAAGATATTATGATGCCTTCTAGGACATAAAGATGGTGATATGTATATTCCTTATTGTATAGGTACTATAAATAATAATTGATATGGAGATCAAATCCACCAAAGACTTATTGGAGCTCTTAAAGAAGAAAGTAGAAAAGCAACAGCCCATTAAAAAACTTTACAAAACTTATAACTATCTATGATCACCCGCATCCTCATCTTCCTCGCTCTCATGATCGGCTGACTCGTCGTCTATCGCCTCGCTGATCCAACAGGTGCTGCAGATCTCCTCACCACGATCCAAAACTTCTCCTTCTCGGGTAATAAAAATAGCTCCTATACGACGACCATACTCAGCGGTAGTGGAGACCAGATCATCAGTCAGACAGGAAGTTCTCTCACTCCTCTCAGTACAGGAGCGACAAGCACTGGTGTCACAGCACTCTCCCTCCTCACAGAGATATGGGACATCACACAAGATATGATACAGACCACTCCTGGCACTACCAGTGGTGATGCTCTCGAGACAGGCGATAGCGAGAATGACGACATCCTGGATACCATCAACGCTCTTATCAATCCTGCCGAGACGACAGGATCTATCGCTAGCTGATCAACGACGACAGTGACAAACACATCATGAGCAAATACATCGTGAACGACACAGACTAGCACTCCCAAGCCAGTCACCACGACTCCCAAACCAGTGACGCCAAAGCCGAAACCTACTACTACCACTCCGAAGCCATCAACAAGCACCTCATCTCTTTCCACCAAAGATCGTAACGATGCACAGTATTTTCTCCAGTTTATGGATGTAGAGTAGTTAATTTTATATATAAATATCTATAGTATGAATAATCCGCCCATCGTATTAATTATAGAGAATACTCAACGCCATATTAATACAATACAAGAATGATTAAGTATGATTGATAAAAGTATTAAAAGTCTTGTACGATGATGTTTAGTAGACGGCGAAACGATGGATTTAGTAACAGGCGAATGATTACAAAAAGTTTTTACAAAAAATAAAGTTAGTCTCGTCCTTTTGGATGCAGATATATGAACAACTACGTATCAGAATAAGATTATACAACATTCTTGACCAGCACTCATCGAAATATTGGGGATAAATATGGATGGTATTAGAGTACTTCCTACTACTAACGGTAGCTTTAGTAATGGCATAGGCGATGCATATAAAAAAATATGATGGGATGGGAAAACAATAATTGATAAAAGTTCTTTAAATTATCTTGAAAGGAATATAGGCATAAGCGATGGACCAGGAGATAGAGATAAGATTAGGAGAATGCTTGAAATTTCTTAAATATTATAGTTTTCTCTGTACAGAAAAGCAGTGCTAACGCACTGCTTTTTCTTTAACAACTCTAAACCACCTTCGACTACTTTCACCAACGTCTATCCATTCATCACCTTCTCGATCAACTCTGGCTCGATCGTATCGTGGATATACTTCTCGATCGGTCTGGCACCAAATTCGGGTTTGTAGATCTCATCGATAATAGAAGCGATCTTCGCATCATCATAATCATCGATACTATGTCCTGTCTTCGTCTTCCAGACATGGAGGAAGTCAGAGAGTTTTTGTTTGA
>CAZBFX010000038.1:0-10481 GCA_964491325.1 uncultured Candidatus Peribacteria bacterium | reverse complement strand
AAAGAATATTATGGCGATCGTACCTGCCTGTCGGCAGACAGGGCTCAGTGGTAGAGTCCCGAAAGCGTTCGGGATGGTTCTTTGGCTACTTATTCATCTTAATAAAGCAAAAATTAGTAGTATTATGGCGATCGTAGCTCAGTGGTAGAGCAATGGGTTGTGGTTCCATTGGCCGCGGGTTCGATCCCCGTCGATCGCCCCATTTAGAAAGCTTGGTATGTATTCCAAGCTAAAAAAAGAAGTTCATTCAGACATACCTGTTTGTATTGATATCTATCTTAATACCAATTATCATCAATGACAAAAGAGAAACATAATCAATGAAAAAAACCTAAAGTACAGCTCACAAGAACGAAAGGAATTTGAGTCTCTCTTTTTAAGAAAATTGTCCTCGAACAGTGAGGCATGTTCTTAGATATGTCTACAGAGGAAATCGACTTCAAGGATATAGGATTGTCTTTTGTCTCAAATGCCCTTCCACCTGAACGATGAATTACTAATAATAAAGTTTCTTCATTAGAAGTTGAGATAGTATGACATCATAATGCAGAAACAAAGTGAAGTAGATTAGTCACTCATATAAAGGCGGTAGATGAGTAATCTATCGTTTTTTATTAGTTATTTATAATAGAATAGGTTGGTATGTATTATTATATAGTATTAGTGACTAATTCGCTGAAAATGTAAAAGTAGTGAGTCGGCGAAGCACTGTAGATGACTTTCTCTGTAAATCATTTGCATTACGTTTGATTATCTGAAGACTTAGAAGGTTAGTTTTTACCTTCTAACTTTTTACCATGATGAAACAACCCAAACAACAGAAGCTCTTTGAAGAAGAAGATGTGCCAGAAACAAAAACAAAAGGATTTTATAACAAGTACGATCTCATAAGCTATCTGATCAAATCGATACGCATTGGAGACAAGACAAGAGCCATAGAGATCATGTGGGCGATGTTATCAGAAAAGATCCCCGAACTCTATATTGCTCGTAAGCTTGTTCACTTCGCTAGTGAGGACAGTGTGGGATCGGAGGCATTCCTCTATGCTAAAGGAGTACATGACTTTATCAAAGACAATGGCAGTGAAATCAATTCTCTTTCAAGGTTGGTTCTCTCTTTGTGTGATAGCCCGAAGTTTCGACAATCCGAAGATGAGCATTACCGAGAACTCGCCAGAATAGAGATCAGGGAAAGGATCAAAAAGAACTATACAAAGGGAGTGAAACCTTTCGAGATACCATGATATGTCTACGATCAATACACCTCGATAGGCAAACGCCTCCAAAAGCAATGAGGAGTCATTGATGAAAGGGTCTCGGGCGTTCTTCGTGGAGGCTATGCCATGAGAGCCTTACGGTTACAGTATGGTTGCTTAGAGCTTGAAAAGAGCAATGTCTCATTTCCTACGAATGAGCATATCCAGTATTGCATGGATAATCATATCTCTCTTGATGAGTATCTCAGGGAAAAGAATTTACCAATATATAGTATTCTTGAACAGAAAAGCTAGATACAGAATACATATATAAAGCTTTTATTTGATATTCTCTTGACTCAGAAATGCTTTCCAGCACGATAAGATATCCTTTATTTATCTTATCAGACTATGATGCAACTTATGACACCAGAGCTTGAAGAACGCTTTTACTCTATTGGACAGCAACTCGCATCCGACGATCCTCTTATCGTGTGTAAGTTCTTTACTCCATGGAGCAATCGGACTCGGTATGTCTCCGAATGGTATCCTGATGCTCGTGTATGCTTTGGCTTTATTGTAGGACAGGAAGCAGAACGATGATACTTCGCTCTTCCCGAGTTAGAAGCAATTACCAGTCCATACGGATTAGGCATAGAAAGAGACATTCACTTCGGTGAGTGTCTTTTTAGTCAGATCGAAGAATATAAGTCATTGGCCCTATAGCTTTTACTTTCTTTTCTCCCATGAAGCGTGTCGCACTGTATGCGAGAGTCAGTACTATCGATAAAGGACAGGATGTCCAAACCCAACTTATCCCATTGAGAACCTATGCAGAACAGCAAGGACGATCCATATATAATGAGTATATCGATCATGTCAGTGGAGGGACAGAAAAACGCCCCTGATTGGATCAGCTTATGAGTGATGCACAGGAAAAGAAGTTCGATATCGCATTGGTATGGAGGTTCGATAGGATGTCACGCTCGACTGCTCATCTTATCAATACGCTCAATATATTCAAAACGTTAGGTATCGACTTTGTATCTCATCAAGAGCATATCGATACCAGTACGCCAACAGGTCAGCTAATGTTCACGATTATCGGAGCATTTGCTCAGTTTGAGAAACAGATCATCTCGGAACGTGTCAAAGCATGAATGCACAAAGCTAAATCTCAGTGAAAGATCATCGGAAGAAAGCAAAAAACGGTTGACAGCGACACCATCACGATGCTGAGAGAAAGCTGACTTTCCTATAAAGATATAGCGAAGCAGGTAGGATGTACTGCATGGTCCGTACAGAAGGTTCTGTATGAAAAACCCCTCTAAAAAGGGTTGAATAAGAGCGTATGAAAAACATTTCTTTTTCATACGAAAATAGATAGCCATTAAGTATTTCTTCTGAACTCATCTTGCAAAAGATGCGTTTTTTTGTATAGTATAGTTGCCTCGTAAGCTATCACCTTGGTGATATAAAAGCCTGAAAGATCACATTGTGGTTATTTTATCTATAACAGACAAAATAGGGGGTACAGTCCACCGAAAGTCTGTTATGGATAATTGGGCTGCTTACGAGGCACTTAGGGTTGTGCCTCCTTTTTTATATTTTCAAAAATGTTTTTATTTTCTTTTCCATATCATAATGACCACTGATAAAGCATTCTCTTTGGTGCTAAAACGATGAAAGATTATTGTATTGTGGTTTATTGCTTTCGCTCTGTACTGATTTGCGAATGAGTATGCAGATACAGTATTGTGAGTATGAGTATTTGCCTTAGTAGGAGCTTATTGGGTTTCGGCTCGAATTCTGACCGATGAGTGGAAATTGACGACTTCTAAGGTTATTGTCTCTGTCATTATAGGGTTATTGTGTATCTGATCATGGCGGAATGCCTATCAAGAACATGTCCTCAAACCATCGTATGCTATCCTAAGTGATACGGCAAATGTGATACAAGGAACTGGCTATATGCTCAAAGTAGAGTTAGAAAATACTCACAGCATAACGCTTAACGAGGAGGTCTTTATACTCTCAGGGACAACCATATTCGAGAAGCAGTTAGAGTTAACAGGCATAGAAACATCAGTAAGTATAGCAGTATGAAATGACTACTATACAACTGGTACGACAATAGTCCTCCGTAGAGAGCCAACAGCAGACGAAAATAAAAATGATCTCATCGCAGAGTGATTAAGTGGTAATATAGAACTCAACAAGAAGATATTTTATCTCAATAGTATTGCTGAGAGTATAGGCATCCATAAGTACGAGGACACATATTGAATAGGTAATGAGAAAACATTAGACGATATGACTAAATCGGTAGATTTGAAGAAAGAATGGACAGATCAATACTTCGAGAAACTTATGAAAGACAATGCTATTGATCTTACCTATGCCACTATGATGAGATCAGACATAATCGGGAAAGGAGTATTAGAAAACCGAGAGTATCCATGTTTTCATAATAATGATGTGTACAATGCGTATCTCACTGCCAGCGAATATAAAAAGAGACTAGGTGGAGTTAGAAAGGCTCAGGACAAAGAGAAGAAGTTTGTACTAAAGAGTATAGAAAACAATTCTCTTTTTCAGTGTTCTACGGATTATTAGGGAGGTAAAAGTTATCAGAATTTATAATTAAAACGCTGAAATAAGGTTGCATATATGATCGTATTTTCATATCATATAATCATTTATATATGATTATATGTATATGTGATTTATTGCAGAAATCTTCACAGAAAGCATAAAATCTAAGTGAGGTCTTATAGATTCATTGTGTCGCATTTCTGAATCCAGAAAAAGATCATATAAGGATTTACTTGGTATGAACGATGAAGCTATTGAGAAATTTAGGACTTGTTGTTTGCGTACACAGAGTGTTGATACATGAGGGGAGATTAGATTAAAAAGAGCTAATTTCTGTAATAATACGGATATTTGTATAGCATGTGCATCTCGTAGAGCATATAACATAACAAAAAAGTTGCTAGAGAGAATACCCGAAAGCTGGTTTAAGAGCAAAAAACGATATATGATAACTCTTACGATGCAACATGATGAAAAGCGTAGTTTAGAATGATTATTAAAAGTAATGTTTGATGCGAGAGCAAAGCTCACAAAAGCGGCAAAAAACTCGGAAGACCAGAGACAGAGAAGAAAAACATTTTACTCCTTATTTGATGGTTTGATCTTTAGTTTAGAAATAACAAAGTGAAGTAGTTGACGACATCCGCACTTTCATGTGCTCGCTTGTTGTGATAAGAGTACCGAGATTATTATTGAAGGATTAAAAGTAAAGTGAATGCAAAAAGAAGTTCCATCAGCTAACTATCAATGATTGATTGAACGGAATAAATATGTCAAAGAAGCGTATGAAAAGTATGTTGATAATGCACTAGATGTAATGAATAAATCAGTACAGGCTTTTATGTCTACCAAATCAATAAAAAGTGCTAATGAAAAAGAAAAGGAAGGTATGATGGAGAAAGTGTCTACAGTTCTTCCGATCTGTTGATTACATATAAAAACCATTGCAGAGAAAAGCATGCAAGAAGTGGTCTTTTGAAGAAAGGCTCTTGGAGAAGCATTCAAGTATACTCTCAAAATGAATGCAGATAGAAAAGAGAGAAATCTTAGTTGCGACGATATTGTCGAGGCTGCGTATGTATTAAATAAGCTATCTTCCCTTAGATTACTAAAAAGCTGATGTTTTAGATGATTAGAAAAGGCACCGAAGGTAAGAGAATATGTTCCAATCGGTAAGTATATATCTCATGTCTATTCTAAAGAGGATGGAAAGTATGAGTTAAGTCTAGACTAGCAGTTACAATAACCATTAGACAAACAATTTGAATAGGAAAAATTCATACGTTTATATCACTTATTTCTCATGTCTAATATTAAACTCATAGAGAATGATCTCCGAAAGGTGGCGAACAATCTGAGGACCAATAGTCAGTTATGACTGCAACAGTTCTCTGAACCAGTATTGGGTTTGGTATTCCTCAAGTATGCTGATATTAAATTCTGATTTGCTGATACTATCATTCAAGAGGAACTTGCCAAATCTGCATGACCGAGATGACCGAGACAAGCTCAAAAAGATGATTATCTCGCAAAGAATGTGATCTACTTACCACAGTGATGTAGATATGCTGATGCACTCAATCAACCAATATCTAATGATATGGGAGAGATCATGAATGGTATCATGAGAAGAATAGAAGAAGAAAATCCTGATATCAAAGGCATTCTCCCCAAAACATATCATACCCTCCATAATGATGTGCAAACTAATAATGCTCTTATTTTCTCATTACTCAAAGCGTTTAATAGTGAGATGATGAACAATCTCAAAGGTGATGTCTTTGGTAATATCTATGAGTATTTCTTGGGAGAATTCGCTCTTGCTGAATGACAATGATGAGGGGAGTTCTTTACTCCTAGATCATTGGTAAAACTACTCGTCAACATACTCGAACCTATTTCAGGAACGATCTATGATCCAGCCTGTGGCTCATGAGGTATGTTTGTACAGTCATTTGATTTCGCAAAACTTCGTCACGATAACGATGATATCGAGACACTCAAATCTCTGAGAACTTATGGACAAGATAAGAATGAATCATACGTCAAACTCTGTAAGCTGAATCTTGCTATCCATGGGATCACCTGACCAGTGGCACAGTGAGTATCATATTATGACAACCCCTATGAATCCAAAGGAAAGTTTGATTTCGTCATAGCAAATCCTCCGTTTAATATCTCAGAGATTGACACCAAGAAGTTAGAAAATAATGACATCTATGATTATGGTATCCCAAGCGTCAACAATGCAAACTATCTCTGGATACAACTATTTCTCAATAGTCTAAATGATACAGGAAGAGCATGATTTATCATGGGGAATAACGCATCAGATGCGAGAAATTCTGAAGAGAATATCAGAGCCAAGATTATACAAGATGGCGTAGTCGATGTCATGATAGCAGTCTGACCAAATATGTTTTATAATGTCACCTTGCCATGTACCTTATGGTTTTTTGACAAAAGAAAACAACAGTCTGACCGCAAAGACAAAGTCCTGTTTATCAATGCAAAGTCCATCTTCCGTCAGATCGATAGAGCTCATCGTGAATATACCGAAGAACAAATCGCTTATATGACCCATATCGTGAATCTCTATAGATGAGAGACAACGGTAGATTTTGTAGCATATCTTGCTACGCAAAACACTCTGATACAAGCAGAAATCGCAGAACTTACTACAACACTAGAAACCACGAGAAAAAACACTGATGAATTCAAATCTATCACTGAATCACTCAAAGAACTCAATGATAGAATCACGATCAATGCACAACTCAAAACTAACTATGAGACTAATTTCCCTGATGGATATAATGATGTTTTGGGGCTCTGTAAAGTAGCGACTATTTCAGACATAGAAAGTAATTCTCGATCACTCAATCCATGAAGACATACTGGAGTAGTCAAAGACGATACTAGTGATGAAGATCTCAAAGAGAAGTTTGAATCAGCATATACAGAGTTTGTGACGTTATCATGAGAAGCGCATACATTAGAAGCTACGATCATCGCCAATGGTCAAGATCTTCTCAATTCACGAGAAGCATAATTTTATTTTGTTAAGAAAAAATAATGACTCGTGAAGATTGGGAAGTGGTAAAGTTAGGGAATGTATGTGATATCAATTCAAAGAACATTTGAAGAAATTTTTTACATGATTTAATTTTATATATTGATATATCGTCTGTTTCAACTTGATTTATGGACAAACCAAAACTCATTAAAAAAGATGAAGCTCCTTCAAGAGCAAAAAGAATAATATCAGATTGAGATATTATTTTATCGACTGTAAGACCAAATAGAAGACAATTTGTATATATAAAGAAATCCTCATCAAATCTTATTGCATCTACATGATTCGCTGTTCTTTCATCTAAAAATAATGTAGATTGAAGATATATTTATTTGATTATTTCCAGTGAAGATTTTACCAATTATCTTGTATCAAATGAGAAATGATCTGCATATCCTGCTGTAGACATAGAAACTATTTCAAATTATGAAATCTCCCTCCCTCCACTCGCAGAACAACAACGCATCGCATCCATCCTCAGTGCATATGATGATCTGATAGAAAATAATACTCGCCGTATTGCACTACTCGAGCAGATGGCTCAGACGCTCTATCGTCAGTGGTTTGTAGAGTATAAGTTTCCATGATATCAGGATGTCGAGATGGTAGAGAGTGGAACAGAATTTGGGATGATACCAAAAGGTCGGGAGGTGAAGAAAATTGGAGAAATAGTAAAACCAACCCAGTGAATGCAAGTTCCTGTATGAGAGCAGTTTACTATAAAAGAAGAATGATATGTTCAGTTTCTTAGAATCGTTGATTATACGCAGGCTAATACGGATATTAGATATATCAAAAATCCATGAACAAAATGTTTTGTAGATATAGACGAAATAGCGATGATTAGATATTGAGAAGTCTGATTAGTTTGAAGATGAAGACAAGGTATTATCGCAAATAACTTATTCAAAATAAATCCTCTAAATACTGAAAGAGATATTAAGCCATATATTTACTATTTTTTTCTTCAAAAAGAAGTAAAGGAATGATTAGTTCAAAAACAAAATTCCTCTACATTACCTTCAATTACTTTTGAGATGTTTAATAACATTGCTTTAATTATTCCTTCAAATGACGTAATTAAAAAATTCAACATACTAGATAATAGTTATTTTAAGGAAACAATAAATCTCCAAAAACAAAATCAATATCTCAAAGAGCAGAGAGATCTTTTACTTCGTAAGTTGATTGGGTAATGAAATTAAAAAAAATACAACTTATAAAGTTTAAGAGATTTGATGATCTCACAATTGATCTTTGAGATAGTCCAAAGAAGATTATAGCTTTAGTATGACCTAATTGATGTGGTAAAAGTAGTATTATAGATGCGTTTTCTCCTAGTTTTCAGGATCAAAATTATAATAATAAAAAACTTTATGATGGAAGTGCTGAGACTTGATATCATTATACTAATGCAATTAAAATAAGCAAAGAAGATAATTCTACACAGTACACTCCTACAGATTTTTATGTGAGATCTGCTCAAAGATTTTCAGAAACTGTTAAATTTGAATTTAATCAATGACTAAGACTAACTGATGATCCAGGAAAACCTCAAAGTAGTTCTGCTTTAGATTGAAGAATGAATAGTAATTATAATCTACTTATGATGGATTTGATAAAATCATTTCAATGAGGAAGTGAAACAGGAGACATTGTAAGAGCAAGATATATTGATAAAGTAAATACTATTTTGTCTGGAATTTTAGATATTAAAATATGAAATCTTGCAGATGTAACAGATGCCACAAAATGAGATTTATATTTTGATAAATGAGCATCTAAAAACTTCCCTTATAAAAATCTATCAACATGAGAAAAAGCAATCGTAGATTTAATTCTTGATCTTATCCTTAAAATAGATGTTTTTAGTAGTAAAGTTTTTTTTATCGATGAACCAGAATTACATATTAGTACAGCTATACAAAAAAAACTTATCATTGAAATAAGTAAGCTCATTCCCAATGATGCACAATTACGAATAGCGACACATAGTATCTGATTCCTTAGAGCTTTTCAAAATGAATTAAATGATATCACTGATGTAATTTATATGTGAGAACAGAATTATGATGAAGAAATTATACTTCGTCCAATTCAGAAAACAAGAAAAGTATGGCAAAAGATTTTTGATACTGCGCTAGATGATTTAACTTGATTGATAGCTCCAAACAAGATTATTTATTGTGAGGGGACTCCATTACCATCGGAAGATTGAGAGGAATTATGATTCGATGCTATTTGTTATAATGAAATCTTTGCTCATGAATTTCCAGATACTCTTTTTATATCAAGTGATGGTTGTTGACAGGTAGAGAGATATTCAGCTATTGCTATAAAAGTATTAGAAAAAGCTTTTTTAGATGTAGAAATACAAAAACTAATAGATAGAGATAAAAAGACTGATGAACAAATTTTAGCATTACAACAAGATTGAATTATAGTCTTACAAAGACATGAAATAGAAAATTATTTACTAGATAGAGAAAATGTAAAATTTTTCCTTGAAAATGAATGAAAAGAATTTGATGAAAATCACTATGATTCACAAATAACAGATATTCTTTGAGAAGATGTAAAAAGTAAAGTTTGAATTTTTGCACAGAAATACTGATATGACAAAAATAACTTTAAGAAAAAACTTTGATGTAATATCATAAATTGTGAGGTATTATATCAAGAATTAAAAAATAATATATTTTGACAAACTTTATAATAAATTATAAATTTCATGTCCTCACTCTTTACCGAAACACCACTCGTTGAGCAACCCTATATCGATAAGATCCTTGCTCTAGGAGACTATCGCTATTTGACGACTGACGAACTCAATAGCCATCGTACTACTACCGAAACAGTAGTGCTCGTAGATATTTTGCGTACTCAGATCATCAAGCTCAATCCATGATGTCCTCGTGACATCCTTATCGATGAAGCGATAGAACGTCTTACGACCAATAGATCATATAAATCACTCTATCAAGCGAATAAGGAAGTCTACGCTTTCATCAAATATGGTATCAAGATCGACTATATCAACGATCACAGCGAGCCAGATAGCTTCACTTTTCAGCTCATCGATCGAGAAACTCCTGCACATAATGATTGGATAGTGACGAATCAAATCACTTACAAATGACCATTGTATGAAAAAAGACCTGACATTATGATCTATCTCAATGGATTGCCACTCATCGTGATAGAATGTAAAAACATGACACAACCGATCAGACAAGCATTTGATGATAATATATCAGATTATCTGTCCGCATTGCCAGGATTACGATCCTACAATCTCGCCGTGATTATTACGAATGGGACACAAAATAAAGTAGGAAGTCTGACGAGTAATTACGAGCATTATTTTACGTGGAAGAAAACAGAAGAAGGGTGAGAACATAGTATTGGGATGGATATGATGATCTCAGGATTTTTGGATCCAAATACAGTATTGGATTACTTACATCATTTTGTATTGTTTGATGATGCAGATCAAGTCAAGATCATAGCAAAGAATCATCAGTATATCGGAGTCAATCGTGCATACGAAAGATTTCTCAAGAGATGAGAGATCGACGGGAAGTTGTGAGTATTTTGGCATACACAAGGAAGTG
>CAZBFX010000037.1:0-10812 GCA_964491325.1 uncultured Candidatus Peribacteria bacterium | reverse complement strand
TATCGGTCGATCATGAGGGTATTGTGCCTGATTATGTAGTCTTGTTAGATGGAGAGCGTTATCAGAAAGATGGCTATGATAGTCAGCTGGAGAAAGCGAAGGAGTTGTTAGGAAAGATACGTTAATGTTTTATTCTATTATCTTCGTTCTTATGAAAAAACCATTGCTTATGCTTTTCGGTATGGTGTTTGTTATTGTATTGTATGGTTGTGCTCAGCAGTCAGATATGGGATTTGAAGTCGTTGATATTTTTTCGCAGACTGGAGAGGTTGATGAGGTTTGACTATGACGACAGTTTTACGATGTCACAGGCATGATCATCTATCACAATCCTGAGCTAGACCGAGGAGATGGCAAGGAGGTGATGCAAAATCCTCTTTATAATGTTATTTTGAGAGTTGATACTCATTCGTATTTTGCGAAGCAGTTCTTCTTCACATCGTGAGCATATATGACTCCTGTATCGTGAGCGAAATTTGTCGACATACTTCTCTGATGTACGAGTGATATGCTGACGCTTTCTGGAGAAGTTATGATTGTAGAGAAGGATATGGAGCTATGAAGACAATGATATTTTACACTCTGATCGCTATTGGGTATATCACAGAAGCTTCCTCAAAATCTCTCAGGGAATGTGGTGCAAGCGAAGTTGACTAGACCTATTTTTACTTATCCCTTAGATGTTGATCTACCTGATGTATGAAGAATCGGACAGTGTTCTGGTTATAGTCAGATAAAAGATATAATTATAATATAGTACATATATATTCTCCAAAGCTCTTGCAATTCTTCTCGATTCTCGCTATGATAGAGTTGCTCTTCGCTATAATTTCTTCGGTATGTCAATCTCCTTATGTCACAAAGTATAAAATATATCGTATACTATAGAAGGGTAGTCGTGAGGATAGGGTGATAAGGAAAATAGAGGAGAAAGTATAGTTATCTCATTTATACCATAATATGCTGTATATACATGGCGATAGATATAGAAGTGCAGGATGTACATGGTAAGGTATTAGCTACATTCCCTGCTCAGCAAGGACAGAGTTTTGTCGATATGGCTCAGCATGCATGACTAGATATGCCGACATCCTGTTGTTCTGGTGCATGTTTTGTCTGTGCATGTCGTATCAGAGAATGAGCAGAGCATGTGGATATAGGTTTGATCTCTGTGCCGCTTGTGGATATTGACGCAGATCAAGTACTGACATGTGTCGGAGGAGTCAGAGAGAATCTTTTTCTCGATCAGTGATATCACAAGATTGTCCTCCAAAAATTGATGTAAGAGATTTTACTCTGCGGTCATGTATGAGTGTTATAGAATTTGATGATATATTTGTTCAGTCGCTTTGTCAGCATGATGAAGACGCTTTTGCGTTGTTTTATCATAAGACGAGTGATCATTTTTTTCGTTATATAGTCACACACTATAGCGTCTCTGATGCTGATGCACAGGATATATTGTCCGATGTCTATCTGAAGATATGGAATGGTGTCTCGAGCTATGACAAAACATATACATTTAGTCAGTATGTTCGATCTATCCTCAAAAATCATTGTAAAGATTATTGCAAGAAAGCAAAGCCTATCCTTTTCTCTGATATGACGAAGTCTCAGTATCATGACGATGAGGCTTTGGACTATGATGCTTTATTGTGAGATGAGAGTCCATGATCTGATGTGGTGCATATGATGCAGCAAGACTTTGCTTTGTCGTCAATTCATGAGGCGATTACATCATTTGCTTTGGATGACCAGCAGTTGTTACACGAAAGATTTGTCCTGTGATATAGCTATACTGATCTGGCTCTGATGTATCATCAGACAGAAGATACTCTCAGGCAGAAGATATCTAGATTAGTAAAGAAATTAAGAGGATTGTTGGCTCATACGAATGATGTATAGGCTCTCCATCACATATTATATACTATTTTCATAGATAATTTGCTTCAAAAGAGGCAAAAAGTGCAAAAATCTCTTGCAAATGGTTTGTAGACTGCTATTATGACGATGCATTTTTTTATCTTTTTTTGTTTTATACAATGACAAAAACAGCACTCATCGCAGTTATCGCGAATCAGCTCAATGTTTCTAAAAACATGGCTAAACAGTTTGTAGACACTTTCTTGGAAACTGTTACTGTATCTCTTTCAAAAGGGAAAGAAGTAAGAATTCAAGGTTTCGGTACTTTCAAAGTATCTAAGAGAGCTGCAAGAAATGGTGTTAACCCAAGAACTGGTGCTCCTCTTAAGATCGCTGCAACTAAAGTTGTTAGCATGAAGGCAGGTAAAGAACTTAAGAAAAGAGTTAATAAATAATCTCCCCTATTCGTATAAAACCCGCAAATGCGGGTTTTTTTTATTGCTTTCCGTTGCTTTTGTTCTGTCAGAACAGTATGATGATGGAGATTTATTTTATCTACTTCTTACTATGCAATATTTTCTCTATCTGTTAAGTGCTGCGGTTTGATGATTGGTGGGTTATATGATATTCTATCGAAGATATGAAAATAGAGAGCTGGTCAATGAACTTAGAAAGCATGTCAAAGAATTGACGCATGACTGTGCATCTATGAGTAGCGATATTCGTGAATTTGAACAACAAAACATCGTTCTCAAAGAAGAATTGACGCAAGTATATGAGAGAAATGATGATCTGACAGATGTCGTGTCAGAATTGAGTAGATATTATTACCACATGAGGAAGGCTTCAGAGAAGATGACAGATCTCGTACGTTATCTCCAGATACCTGATGATGCTCTCACACAGAGGATAGAGTGATATGTTCCTAGACATAACGATATATCAAATAATGATGACGCTGATGACGAAGATGATGTTGTCGATACCAAGAAAAAACATAGCTATGCTTCATCTAAGTCTTCAGGTTTTTTCTAATCCTATTGCATTTTGTATCTCTTTTGTCTATACTTTGCTGATCATGTTGTGGGCTATTAGTTCAATGGATAGAATGCACCTTTGCGAAAGGCGTGATCCAAGTTCGATCCTTGGATAGCCCATATTGTTTTACATCCTATAATCTATGACTATGCATATTAGTTATGGCATGTATAATATCAGCGATATACACAAACATGAGATCAAGGAACTTATTGATAAAAATCTCTCTTCTAAGATGGATTCTTATCTTCTCCCCTACAGGCAGAGAAATGCTCTTATCTCTCTCGTTGTGAGAATAGAAAAGAACAAGAGAAATAAGTATGATGGTGTTATTAAAATGCTATTGGATGGTAAGATATTCCTCTATAGAACACATGGTGATGGCTTTCGTATCGTAGCAGATATCGTTAATCATGCTTTTGATAGATTTAAAGAACAACTTTCTCATAAATAATTTCTTTATACTTTCCCTTTTGATACTATGGCAGCACCCAAAAAAAAGATTATCTCGCAGCAATGATATGACAAGATTCTCCAAGAGATCAATGAAATAAAAAATGTATCTATGCCAGAGACCTTAGAGGTTCTCAAAGATGCGAGAGCACAATGAGATCTTTCTGAAAACTCTGACTATCATGCTGCCAAAGAAAAATTATCACTTCTGCAAAGAAGGATCGATGAACTGGAAGAGATGATCGATGATGTCGAGATCGTGAATGATGAGTCAGATGAGAAGTCTACTTCTACGGTGAGATATGGCTCTCTCGTAAAAGTCGACATAGAAGATGATAAAAATTATACATTTGAGATAGTCGGAGGTGGAGAAGTAGATGTGATGGATGAACTCAAGATATCTCTCGACTCACCTATCGGTAATGCTATCGATGGTAAGAAAAAAGGAGATGTCGTCTATGTCAAACTTGCCAATGGTAAGAAAAAAGTCACTATTTTATCGGTATCATAAAACATGTCTCTCTGATATGTTATTGTTCCTCTCTGTGTTTGAATACTTGGTCAATGATTGAAAGTGATCATTGATGTTTCTAAGGGTCAGAAGTTTTCTTTGTCATCAATTTGGACATCAGGTGGTTTCCCATCGACGCATGGGATACTGACAAGTAGTGTATTGACTATGTTAGCACTCTATGAAGGTATGGATACATCGCTTTTTATGGTGGCAGCTATCTTCTCTCTCCTCATACGATATGATGCTATGAATCTCAGATATGAGTCTGGCAAACACGCTCAATATATCAATTCGTTGAGGTCAGAGATAGGATATATCTTGGATGCAGAACAGCAACCATCAGATGATGCTATCCTGAAAAAAGATATACGTATTACTCGCCTCTCACTCAAAGAAAGGATAGGTCATACTCCTTTAGAAGTATGTGCATGAATTATATTTGGTATTGGTGTGACGATAGCGATAGATTATTGTCGTATTATTATTTCTTCTTTGTTTATACTATAATACATGTATAGAAAAAAAAAGCTCCCATCCATATATGTATGGATAGCCATTCTGTTTGTTATGTGTGTCTGATGTGTTGTTTTGTTGTGGTGATTCTTTGCTAATGATAGTTATCGTATACGTCATGTGCGTTATACCACTACTGATATCCAACACTATAACAATATCGACATGTATACTATGATATCTGCATCACTTACTGGCGAATCACTCAGATATAGATCCATCATATGATACAATGCTATAGCTGAAGATATATACCGTAGATTACCATATATTGCTCATCTTGCTTTTACTCCACAATGACCGTCGACCATCCATGTAGATATTACTTTTCGTGAGCCACCATTGGTAATGCACTATATGACGGGTACATGGGCTGTCTATTCGTGATGATATACTATACCGTTATTCTCAGGAAATACACTCGGTCGTGATGCGAAGTTGTTACGCTTACCTGTATATCTCACAGGGCTTTCACATCTGTCAGGTATATTCTTTGATGTATGATTTGATAAGATATATCATGATAGAGTCTTGCTTGATCCTTTGATTGCTACATGATGATTTGTGACCTATATCCCTGGCGGAGAGAAATATATACTCGTCAACGGACCCTATCGCTATTACTTCAATGCAAAGAAAGATATACAAAATCAGATAGATATGTTGCTCTATTTCAAAAATAATTATGCATGATTTGCTAGTGTTACACAAGTTGATCTTTGAAGTCTTAATTATCCTATTGTTCTCTAAATCATTTATCTCTCCCTATTTGTTATGTCTGCACAATCTAAAAAAAATCTCCGAACAAAACTTCTCGATGATATCCATGATCTATCGGAATCTTTGCAGTTGTTATTAGAACAGTGATATGAGAAAGGCACAATCACTGAAGAAGATATCATCGCTGAGATCGATGATCTGGATGCGAAAGCGAAGATGCTGGAGAAATTTTATGATCTGGCTGAGAAGCTTGGTGTCAAGATTGTGACTATCGAAGAGCAACTTATCAAAGAAGTACAACAACAAGAACAACCTGCCAGTAGGCTGGGGCATATCTCTATCTATGACAATAAATATGTCACCAATGATAAGCAGTATAAGGATTATATCAAGCTGTATTTTAGCGATGTGTCGAAGATAAAGCTTCTCACTGCAGAAGAAGAGAAAGCGATTGCCAGACGTATCAAGAGAGGAGATGAGAATGCGAAGAGGAAGCTGATCGAAGCCAATCTGAGATTGGTGATTAGTATAGCGAAGAGATTTTTCTGAGCAAAATTAAGCTTCTCTGACTTGATCCAAGAATGAAATGTCGGTCTCATCAAGGCTATAGAGAAGTTTGATCCCGAGAAAGACTTCAAGTTCTCGACCTATGCGACACGATGGATCAAACAATCGATCACCAAGGCTATCGCTGATATGTCCAAGCATGTCAGGATCCCTGTGCATCTGATCGACGAGATAAACTCATATAACAAAGCTGCATCCGCCCTCTTTCAGAAATTTGGTCGTGAACCCACCTCGAAGGAAATAGCGGCATTTCTCGAATTCCCGATCAAGAAGATCAAGAAACTCGAAGAAGTGATCTATGGTAATATCTCACTGGATAGTGATGTCGGCGAAGACGGCTCCAAAGATAAGCTCGGCGATATGATTGCTGATACCAAGACTGCGACACCTGATCAAGTAGCGGAGACGGGTTCACTCAGGACGAATCTCGATACTATTTTATGAATGCTGGATGAGAGAGAAGCGAAGATCATCAAGATGAGATACGGGATCGACGGTCCCAAGTATACGCTCGAGCAGGTCGGTGAAGAGTTTGATGTGACTCGTGAGAGAGTCAGACAAGTCGAGCAGAAAGTCATCCAGAAGCTTCGTGAGCATGAGTGACTGCAGAAGATGCTCGGTATCGAGGATGACATGGAGAAGTTGATGAAGGCCGGCTTTAATACGAAGAAAAAGAGCGGAAGACGATAAGAGGAGGAGTTATAAGTCATGTGTTTGTAAGTGGTTAATTGATTTTTTGCGAGAGATATGCTTTTTATAGCCTATCTCTTTCTTATATATTCAATTGACATTGCTCCATATCTTGTTTATAGATATGGTAGTTTGGAGGATATGTAGATATATTTTATTGTAGGCATTATAGTATGCATTATTATTATGATCAGATCCTTGTTTTGGATAAGGAACGTAAGCATTTCAATACTCTACCTTTGGATGAATGTAGAAAGGGTAATATTCTTCCGCTGGATCAAATAACAGCATCATGTACTAGCTATCTCAAGGAAGTTTTTACACTTTATTTTTTAGAAGACTATGAATCATGAGATCCTTCAGAACCTGAAACTGACGATTTTGATGTTGATTCGAGACAATGAGTAGTGTACTACGAAATCCTTGGTAAAGAACAAGGAGAGAGTATTATTTCTGCTTATCAGAGAAAACTTACTGAAATATTAATTCTTGACCCATGAACATGAGAAGAGGTAAGGAAACAACTATTAGCAACTAGTCATAAAGCTACACTCTTGTATGATGCCATATTACAAATGCAAGAAGATGATCTTGATGGTTTTTTTTCTCAAACGAAATTTTCTTGGAAAAGAGTAACCTCTACAGAAATTGGATATTTGAGGGATAAACTTGCGAATGCATCATCCATCGAATTTGATGATATGCTTGCACAAGATAATGATTTCAAGACATTAATCGATAAGTTAGCCTCAGAGGATGATAAACCACTAGATTATCAGTATCACAACTTATGGAATAAAAAAGTAGCGTGATGGTTGCGAACGCCAGAACAACATATGCAGGTTATTGATCAAATTATTGCTACATTAGAACTAAAAGATATAAGTGCAATAATAGAGCATTTCAGTTTTGATGAAGTTTTTCGTCATAAAATCTATACAAAAGGCGAATCATTATCTGCTACATAACCTGAAGAAGAAGTACAAAAGAGAAATAAAAAATGGAAACTGTATTATTTTGTGTTAAAATGCCCCAACAACTTCTCACATTTCTCCACTGCTTCTTCTTCTCCATGACCAGAGAGAAGAAGTTTTTGAAATAAGGAGAGGCGTCTCTGGATCTCAGCGTGACAGGCATCAGAGACTGCTTTCTTGGCTACAGGAGTGTCAATGAGTGCAAATCATGCCATATTGATACCCATATCGGTGGGAGATTTATATTTTTTTAGCGGACTATCTTTCATAATCTCACTAAAGCTTTTGAGGATTTGGAATGCTTCGACATCTCTGTTGTAGTTGATGGCGTCGATACCATAGGCTTTCTGATGATAGGTATCTATGAGGTTGTAATCACCAATATCCGCAGTCGCCGCTTCGTAGGCGAGATTGACAGGGTGATGGAGATCGGTATTCCATATCGGGAAAGTCTCAAACTTTGCATAGCCTGACTGCATATTATGGCTATGATCGAGATAGAGCTGGGAGAGACAAGTGCCGAGTTTGCCACTATTGGATCCACAGGCAGTCACGAGGATAAGTTTCTTCGTGGTCTGGATATAGTCATCAGCACCGTAGCCTTGGTCACTCAGTATGGTCGCTGTGTCGTGAGGGTAGTTATCGATGAGATATTTGTGTGAGACAGTATATCATCCAGCGATGAGCGTCTCTTCGAATTCACGAACAGGGTATGGGATGAAGTCATGATCGAGCATCGTGATCACCACATGCGGTTTGCTCATAAGCTTCTTCGTGATCATCTCGAGCTCCTTGCGGACATATCTGTCGAAGGCGACATGCTTCTCATCGAACTGTCTATCTCGGACGATATCTTTGGCATTGATACAGTAGAGGATCTCAGCATCGGTGGCGACCTGTGCGAAGATCTGTTCCTTCGAACTAGGATCATAGCCTGGGAGGACTCTCGATGCGTGATTATCGATGAGGAAATGTCCTCCTATCTCGAGGTAGAGTTTGCCTGGGAAGAGAGCAAGACGTTCTTGGATGGCCTTAGTTTGGAGTGTGATATATTGCTTTCCATCAAATCAGATGGAGGAAGATGTCGTAGACATAGTGTTACAAAACATATAAATTTCTGCTATGAAAAGTATATGTTTTTTCTTTTCTTTGCCTCTTTTTAGTCAAAGAGACTCACTGGTTGTCCTTGCGGTTTGACTGATGTGTGATCTGATAATGATAGGAGGGTCTTGATCGTCTGTCGATCGCTGATGACTTGTCCATTTTCACCGATCTTTGCTACTTTGGATCAGGCGTTTTCTCCAGCAAGGAGGATGTCGGTCTGCTTGGTGATAGTCGTGACGACAGTGCCTCCGATCGACTCGATAGCGTCGTGGATAGCATCTCTAGAGAGGGGAAAAGTGCCAGTGACGCAGATTTTTTTACCGAACCAAACATGGTTTGCGGATAGCGGGTTGCGGGTTGCGGGTTGCGAGACTTCCAATCTGGGAATAACACCGTGGTGAGTGAGATCGCTGAGAAGTTTCTTATTCTTCTGATCATCACACCACTGAGCGATATCGAGTGTCATGGTCTCTCCGACACCGTAGATCGCAGCCATTCGTTCGCTATCGGTCAGATATCATAGGAGCTGGTCGTAGGATATCGTGTCAGATGCTTTTTCTTCTTGTATTTTCTTGCTAATATCTTTGGCGGTCTTGATGCCGATATGGGGGATACCCAGAGCGTGGAGGATCCTCCAGAGAGGGCTAGTTTTACTCTTCTCTAGCTCACTGAGCATGGTGTCGATCTTCTTGTCACCGATACCAGGGAGCGAGGAGAGTGTCATACGCATGGCAGGCGTATCGAGGGTGTAGATATCCGAGAGTGAGGTGATGACCTGCTGATCGACGAGGAGAGCGATGAGAGCTTGCCCCATCGTTTGGATATTCATCGCATTCTTCGAGACGAAGTGGATGAGTGATTCGATCAATATCGCTGGACAGTCAGTATTGCTACAGTATCGAGCATTGCTCGTCTCGATGATGCCCTTGATCTTGCGATCAGCACTGTGATGGATGGTGGTGGATTGACAACGAGGACAGTGTATCGGTGGCGTGATAGGCTCGATGCTCGTGTGCTTCCTCTCATCAGTGATGACGCTCACGATGTAGGGGATGACTTCACCACTTCTCTGGATCCACACTCAGTCATGGAGATGGAGATCTCTGGACTGGATAAAGTCTCGATTGTGCAGTGTGACACGAGAGATAGTGACTCCTGATAGCTCTACAGGCGTGATATAGCCTACCGGTGTCAGGATGCCACTACGCCCGACTTGTCGTTCGACTTTCTCCAGTTGTGTCCTCGCAAGTTGTGCAGGGAATTTATAGGCTATCGCTCGACGAGGATGATGATTCGTCGATCCGAGTATCTCTCTAGCCTGTGGATTGATGACTTTGATGACGAGTCCGTCGAAATCTATATCCGAGTGGAGGAGAATATCTTTCGTCTTCGGATCGAGACAGAGTTGTATGATATCGTCGCTGCTATAGCCATGCTGCTGTTGGTCGTCCGATCCGAGTGTGAGGAATCATGGTGAGAGAGCAGAGAAAGCACTACCTGGGGTATGCGATAGCTCTTCTATGATCTGCTGATAGCCGTCGGTCTCGCTGATGATATCGTAGATATAACACACCAGTCATCTCTCTGCGACTTCACTGGTATCGAGCAGTTTCACCGATCAGGCTGCAGCATTTCTGGTATTAGCGAAAGGCATTTCTCCTGACTGGAGTCTCTGTGCATTGAGTTTTTTTCGTATGGACTTGGGCATGAGGATTTCTCCGCGGAGGGTCAGTGTTCACAAATCCCCCCTACCCCCCTTTAACAAGGGGGATAAAAACTGAGGGAGATTCTGTATCGTCTTCACATTCTCGGTGATGTCTTCACCGGTGTAGCCATCACCACGAGTGAGGGCTTGAGTGAAGATGCCGTCTTCATATCTCAGTGTGACGGATATACCATCAAACTTAGGTTGGATGAGGAAGCGGAGCGATGCGGTATCGTCGTCAGACCATCACTCTTTGGCGATTATCCTCACGAGACCATCATACCAGTCTTGGATATCTTGTGCATTGTAGCTATTCTCGAGTGAGAGGACGGGTCTCCCATGTCAGACTTTCGTAAATCAGAGTTGTTTGCTGTACTCTGGCGTGTTGTCACTGTCTTCTTGTTGTCAGACGAGAGACTGTGTCGGACTATCATCACGGATGAGATGAGGATGAAGTGATTCGATTTTTTTGAGATAGGCGAAGAGTGTATCGTATTCTGCATCAGAAATGATGGGCTGGTGATCGATATAGTAGCGACGATTATGATCGATAATCTCACTGACGAGCTCGTCGTAGACATGACTGATATGCTCGAGGGTCGATGGGTCGGGATGTGAGGCGATAAGCGTGAGGAGAGACATGAATTCCTTGCAATATAAACATGCTTTGA
>CAZBFX010000036.1:0-11026 GCA_964491325.1 uncultured Candidatus Peribacteria bacterium | reverse complement strand
TGTTGCATAGCTTGGATAAGTTTCTTCTCGTCATCTAATTGATCCGGGATTATATCTGTCCTCTGATTTCGTAGTCACCCTGCCGTATATGCGATGAAGGGATTTTTGGCGAAAGCAAATCATAATTCTGACCATACAGACATCATAGTCCCCATGACATGTTGTGCTCCATCCTGTGCACCGATGATGATACCACCACAGAGTTGGTCATGGATAAGATCCACACCATAGACCTCTTTCTGATTTTCGATACAGTTGAGTCTCTCGACGAGTTTGAAATAGAGGCTACTTGAACTCCCCCATCTGATCGGCGTAGCGATGAGGATGATATCACATCGATCGACGAGATCATAGTAGAGTGATGTGAGTGGGTCAGCCAACCCTTTCTTTGCCATCCTCTGCGATATCCAGCATGGTCGTGTACAGTAGTGACCTTTCATACTATAGTTAGCCTCACAGTGCTTGAAATCCATATCATCGAGGACATACTGCCTCGTCTCGATCGGATACCTACTCGTCATCGTCTGAGCATAGGCTAAGGTATCCATGAGTATCTTCGTCGATGATGGCACTCTCGGATCTTCGTCATCATGATTGACTGATGAACAAGCGATACCCATGATATTGATAGTCTTCCTGGACTGTGCATGAGCCAGATACATCGCTGATTGCTCGTGGAGGATTTTCTGCTGAGCGATGTAAGCCGCAGAACCGATATAATTATCTGAAGATGCTATGTCGCTCATGAAAGAAAAAGAGATAAAGTCTGACAGAAAGTGATTGTTATAATAGTAGCAAAATGAAAGATGATAATCAAGAGTAAGCTTGCATTACTTAGACAAAAGAGTACTATATGACCGATACAGTACTTTTATTCTATAGCCTCTATATACATGCATGGATTTGTCACCAACATCGAACAAGAAAGTATACAAAACGAGAACTTCCGCAAAGTACTCTATACATGAGTACATAGCCAACTAGTGCTCATGAATCTCAAACCACATGAAGAGATCGGCAATGAAACTCATACAGATAATGATCAGTTCTTTCGTTTCGAAAGGGGTGAAGGAAAGTGCATCATCGATGGTAATGAATATATCGTCAGCGATGGTTTCGCTGTGATAGTACCAGCAGGAGCAAGACATAATATTATCAATACATCAGCTACAGAAGATCTGAAGATATATACTATTTATGCTCCTGCTCATCATAAAGACGGTATCGTGAGAGCAACAAAAGATGATGCTCAAAAGAAAGAAGAAGTATTTGATGGTATAACAACGGAATAAATCAATCAACAATCTAAAAAAAATACCGCTATTGTTTTTACAAACAATAGCGGTATTTTTTAATTAATAGTTATAATACCATCCTAAGCGAAAGGTTTCTTTTTGAACTTAATAAACAAAAAGATAGCCAGACTGATCGCAGAACAGAACGCAAATGCTTGAATCAGTCCATCCATACTGTCAGGTCTTGCTCCTTCCTCTACCACCATATACTCTGTATCTTCATTGAGAACACCCTCATCGAGATAAGCATCACGCACCATACCCGGTAAGCCTCATGGCCTCATAATACCTTTTATAGTATCAAATCAGTCTACGCACTCGAAAGTACCATCATAGGTCGTCGCTTCAAGGAATGTATTGTTCATAGTCCCATCTTTGTTGGTCACTGGGACATAGACAGTCTCGCTATGTACTTGATTGACCTGCGTCTCCATCACATACAAAGCATCACAGTCAAGCTCTCCCTGGAAGGTCACATACATGATAGATCTATCATCATGGATCAATTCTCCCGCATCCAGATCAATAAGCTCAGATCATATGAATCCATACATAAAGAAGAAGTAGAGAGCAACTGCTCCGAACCCTATCATCGCCAAGAAACTCATGAGATATGCCATAAATACTCCTGGCCTCTGCTGTATGAGTATATTGATATCTTGTGTCTTCGTGGGCAGAGAAACATCCTTCGTCTGACTGACACGATGTTCGTAATATGGAGCGACAATAAACATAACCAGTATCGCTGGTAGCAGCAGCATGAAGAACATAATCAATCAGGTCAATATGACATAGTATGATCACATAACATCCAATTGAAGATTGGCAAGATAGCGATAGAGACCCGTAAAACTATACCATCGATACGAGCCGGCAACTAATCATGGCATAACCAAGATAAAGCGTATCCATCATGGGATAAAGCGATTTCTGAGAGCCAGTACGTTAAATTTTTCTTGTAATCACATGACTATCTATCGTATAAAATAAAACTGTAAAAGTAAGTAGAAAGTATTTTATTGTGAATGCTGCGTTGTGAATTATCTCTCCACCACCTTTCCATACGTCCTACTATCGTACATCTCATAGACAGAGATGGTCGCAGGCTGGATTGCAGCATCATGCGTCTTGGCAGTACGGAATGATATATCACAGCTAGCACCAGCAGGCAAGTTATCATAAAATACAACGAGCCTATCATATCTGATCTCATAATGCGTCGGCATACAACTATAACCTACACCAGCATCCGTTCCCTTGACGAACGATAGATTTGGATCAATAGAAGATACTGAGTAATCATCGTAATCATAGTTAATCAAATTCGTCTGATCAAATGATTGCACAATACGAAGATATGCAGGGATCGTCGCTACCACGGCAAGTTGTGCGGTATCTGTCTTTGTCTGAAAACGGAAGATGTGACTATCGATAGATCCAACACTATCCTCGATACGGCGTACAACTCCTGTACCGATATACTTGAGATATCTGATATTCTGCATCTCTTGTTCGAAAGTCATATCCGGATCGATCCATGTCATCATCGAAGTCACAAATAATGTCTGTGCACTCTTCCAAGAGATCGTACCCTTCTTCGTAGCAGCAGGTAAGAGCGACTGAGCTGACCACTGTCATGAAAGCAAGGTGATGGATTCTGTCTTACCATCAATGGTCAGCGAGATGACTTCTTTTCCTTTGACTTCCTTCTGCTTCGTCTGCATGTACCAAGCTGCGACAGCACGAAGTCATCGTCTATTATCTTGTGATGATCGTCATCGTGTACCATTACTAGTGATAAGTTTGGTGAGATCACGAGTGAGTGGCATAGCTAGATCAGATTTATTATGATGAAGTAATGCTTGGATCATCATACTCCAGAGTGGGATACGAGCAGTATATCGTGATCACTCGGCAATCAGTGTCGGATTATTCGCTTGGATAGCAGTGATACGCTTCCAGAGAGTATTATCGATAGTACCCTGATATGCTTTCGCCACAAAACCTAACACATCCGTCTGATAGGAGATCTTCTTGGCAACGAGCTCATCGACTTGTCTACTACTGATAGTCTCACCGCCCATCGAGAGCATCGCAAGTTTATACAGTTGCTGATGAGTCGTCCCTTTACCTTGGAGACCAGCGGCAATCTTCGTTTGCATCGTTGCAGCTTGTGTATATGTCTTGGTATCGAGACGTTTGAGTATAGAGAGGATATAGATAGAGAGATCAATATCTCCTTGATCCTGATTGCTTCGATAACCAAAGAGTCAGTTAGCATTTTGGTAGGATTGTATCGTATTGAGTGATGATCTGATGATAGTATCCAGTGACGATCGTTTATCGATCGTATTGATATACCGCTGGCCATCTTTTTGCATCACGAGTCATGTCGAGACATATCATTGCTTCGCGAGATCGACTGCGAGCAATATAGCATCCAGTGATGATGTCGTCTGCTCTGCACAGCCATAGGGATATCGGATCAATGACTGCAGTCATGCATCTCGATCGATAAGAGGTAATGTACTGACACGGATATCATGCCGGATCGGTGAAGCATTATCACTCCTACTCTGCTTCGCTTCACTTCCTATTTTGTGTGTAATCGATCATTGTGTACTCTCTTCGGTGACAAATGATCTGACAAGCGCATTCTCCAGTCTCAGAGGAATAGTCTGCTGAATAGCATCCTTATCCATAGCAACCGTGATCATCAGCGATGTTTGATTGATAAGTAACTCCCTCGGGATCTTCGCCATATCCAGATCGATATAGGTCCTCTCGCTATCACCATCGAAAGCCAGAGGATACTTTTTGTCTCCTATCTGAAGAGATCCTGTCATCGTCTGACGAGTAATCTGCGGATCGAGAGCTTTCGTGCTATCACCAGCACGACTGATCACCGACACCGGCACACGGATATGCGTCCCTGGATCGATAAACTGTGGCAACATGACACTCAAGATATACTGCTGTGATGTGACAAAATATGCTCTCTGTGTGCCCATCTGTCCATCATCACCGACTGCGACGACATCGACCATCCATGTCGTGAGATTATCGGGCAAGGTGAAAGTAAACTTCGCTTTCCCGTTGGCATCGCTTATCTTGCCTGCATCTCGAAATGCGGTATTGAGAAACTCTTTGCGAGGTTGGAGGATAGATCCATCATCACCCGCACTTCCACCTTTCTCACCTCATTCGACGAGTACTTTGAGTGCTTTGAAGAGGAGATGATAATTGGTGATCGTGTGGAATCCATCGCTTACTCGAGTATAAAATTTCTCTAATGGATTCTTGATCTCATCATAAAGGTCTGTCAGTGATTTATCAACGACTGCGACGGAGATCCTTGATACGATAGCTTTCCCTTTCCGATCTTTGACTGTTATATCGATCTGCATAGGCTCTCTGGGCGTATATCGTGGCTTCGTCTGACCTGCTTGATTGTGGATCGCCATATCGACGAAGAGTGATTTGGACTGAGGAGACAAAGAGACACTTGTCTGACCCATAAATACTCTCGGCTCGGCATCACGTTTGGGATTCAATTTTTTGTTAAGTTCTTGACCGACGATCTGGACGACAGTGATAGATGCATTGGGAAACCATGATGCATCGACCTTGAGAGAGAGTGGTTTACCATCTAAGATTGCCTCACGAGAGCTGAGCATCGCACCATCTTTTTCGACCATAACCAAGACAGTAGCTCATTTGATATACGGATCGAGGTTGATCGTCAGTGCATCACCAGGATCATATTCTTTATTGCTGACATAGAGAGTGAGTTGATTACTATTGTCGAGTGATCCGTATCGGTCAGTATCATCTCGACTTTGTCCACCATAGAGAGTGACATCTTGTTCGCTGACATAGATATCATCATAGGAGACAGTGATTCTATATTGTCCTGATTTCTTGAAATCTTTGATGATCTGATGATAGCCATCTGCACTGAGTGACGTCGTATATGTCTGGAGAGGGACATATATCCCATCGGATTCGTAGTAGTATTCACCATCGACATTCTGTGTCTGATTCGTATCGGATTGATACTGACTGACGACAATCGTTACTTTTCATTGTGTCAGATTCTTGTATGTTTGTGTCTTGCTATCATAGACGCGGACGATACCTGCGACTTTATGCTCTTTGGCGTCACTACTGATCCATTTGTATGCTCATCACTGGATACCGACCATGTATGATGGATGAAGCTCAGAGACGATACTCTTATAGACTGTCTCACGACTTTGTCTATCAGTCAGCGAGAGATTCATGACCATCGTACTCGGGATCGTGATCGTGTCAGTGAGACGCATCTGGATACTCGGATCTGTCATGTTGTCATGACGTACCATCCCTCCCGATGAGAATGAATTATTAACATGAGCGAAGCTCATCGGCTCATCACATCGATCATAACTCTTCGGATCTTTGCGACATCGGAATCGATCATCATCACCATAACTACTACTGACCGTATAGTCGGCTTGTCGATCATAGGATGCCAACGATGCACCGAAGTAGTAACGAGGACTGATAGAAATCATTGTTTTTCAGTCATCATTATTGGTGATAGCATTATTGAGAAATATTGTCGGCTTGGTAAATTCTTTGACTTGGATAGTATGATAATAACTAACATCGCCATACGACAAATACACAGTATACATCCCTAATGGAGCAGTCTCAGGCAATGAGAGATCTGTCTTGATACCACCAAAGCGATCAACAATCGCCGATGTCGTAGTGGTCATTTCTTGACCATCGGGATCACGGAGAATGATAGAGACTTTCGCTCATGGTTTGTTTTTGTAGCTACCATCTCTCTGTCTGAGCCGACCGGAGATATGGATAATCTCACCTGGCTTGTAGAGTGATCTATCGCTGTAGGCGAAGAGACGTCGCTGCTCTGTCTCATAGTACGACTCTCTCGTCGTGAATGTATTATATCTCTGATTATCATCGACATTGACCATCGATAATGCGAGAGGGACTATTGTTTCATCGATTATATTTTTAGTAATGACTACTTGGTTAGTGCCAGAGTTTTGTGTTACTCCACTTCCAATAGAAGTACTATCGCTTGGAGGGATGATGACTTCTTTACTGACTCATTCTTCCCAGAGATGAAGATAACCGACTGTCATCGTACTCGGTAATGGTACTTTCATCATGTTCGTCTTCATGACACCAGTCAGAATAGTGACTTTTTTATTATTACCGATGAGTCATATCTGATACGAAAGTCATGATTTCGCTTTACCTGAAGAGAGACTATGTGTCCATCGATAGAGTGTATGATCCTTGGCACTGAGCTGACTATAGACACCGATATCGGTCGTCATAACCATCGTCCCACGACGCTTATCGAATGACTGTAGTCCGACTTCGACGATAGGATGTTTACCCTCCCCGAGTGTCTTCTCAAACGAGAATGTCTCCGCATATTCTTTCCATCGATGAAATTTCGCAACGGGATGATTGATCTTGCGTATCGCATCACAATCGAGCAATGTCGCCAATGCTTGTTCATTTCGTTGCTTCGGTTCACTGGTGAAGTTGCGAAGCACTTTCGCCAGATCCTTCGGGACATGACATGATCTCATCCAGACAGTGTAGTTCTTAGTATTCTTCGATAGGATCTGTGTCTGATATGCATAAGGACTCGTACGAGGGACGAGTGCGATAGGTGATCAGACAATGGTCGCATACTGCTGACTCTCATCGAGAGAGAAAGGCTTGATCGTGATATCCAGAGCAGGAACACTATCACCATAGATCGATGTGATACCTGTCAGAGAAATCTTGGTTTCTATCGTCGGATCAGTAAATCGGGAGATAGTAACATCAGTATACTGCGATCCACTATCATATCATTGGATGACAAAATTTTGTTTGGTCTGACGCACGATACGATCCACTACTGATCATAAGACAGGCTGAGTGAAAGTCAGTCTTGTCCTATTGGTCATGACATTGACTCCTGTCCCATTTTTATATTCTGTCCTGGTGTCTTGATAGTACGATGCACCGAAAGGAAGCATCGTCTTGTATGACATAGTGAACGATTGTTTGATACCATGGATTTTGTAATCGACGGAGACGATGACATCTTTGTTGGCATCTCGACTCTGGTTATTTTTGAGCATCAGTTGATTGCCCGATCGAGATGTCTCTATCTCTCTATCGTTGACCGATGCACTGATCGATGAGATATCTTTCGGATCGATATGTCTATCGAGAGTCGCTAGCCATGAAAGGCCTTCACGACCGAGACGACGAGTCGGAGGATAGGTTCATTCTGGTGTGATGTAATCAACCGATGAACTCACAGCAGGCATATCACCGAGCTTGAGAGAGACGACACCTTCTTTGTATGTCTCTGTCAAGACAGCACTATAATCTGTCCTCTCATAGAGCGTATGAGAGAAATCGATATGGTGATCATGATACATACTCTGATGAGTTGCATCATCGAAAGCAAAGACTGGCTGACGACCGACGATGACGAGGATCGTATTCGCATTGTCTAGCCACATCCCACCGAGCAGTCACTGCTGTGTCATCTGATAGACCGATCCAGAGACGATGGTCGCCATACCGGGCATAGCGGGCATCACGAGAGGGATATCATCCGTATAACGAGCGACGACGAACCTAATCGAAAATGTCTGCGTCGAGAGATTCTCGATCAATGATTTGACGACTTTCGTATCATAACGATACTTCGATCCATTACAAAGGAGCTCTTTCTCGAAGATCGTACAGTTACTATATCGCTTGATCGGATCTAATCTATATCATGAGATATTGCTCGGAGCTGATGTATCACGACTCCCCTCTTCGAGAGCGAGATCGATCATCCCTCAGGCAGAGGGAGAGGCAGATTCTCGTGTATCGACGATATGCGTATCGTGAGGGATGACAGAAGGTCATGACGATGCGATATACCAGTAACTAGCACCAGCACCGGCCAAAACAACCGATCCGATAAGAGCAGGGATGACGAAGCGACGCATGAATAGAAAATGAAGAGGTAAAGATTATAAAACTTCTAGCTTTCATGAATATTATATTATTATCCAATTAATCATCCAATAGCAAGTAACTCTCCTACAATCCCCCTCTCATTACTGACTCTGGGGATCTTGTACTGACCTCCGAGCTTGCCATGCTGAGCACATCGCTCATAAAATGTCCCTGATCTGACAGAAAAAACATGAGCCGACTCGAGCATATGCGTATCATATCTCTCATCATAGTAATAGCTATTTGCCTGACCGAGAGCATCATCCAGGAGACGAGTAAAGAGCTTCATATCCTGTGGAGCTTGTGTCCACTCGATTACGAAGTGATACGCTCATTTCTGTCATGAGACGAAATCAGAGGGTCAGACAGTATAATCGTGCATACTTGCTCATGTCTGAGTACAGGCTTGCGTGAGTGCTGTCTGGATATGATCCATCGTACTGCATTCACCGACGATATCGATATGATACTTCGTCCTCCCCGAGACACGGAGACGATAAGGCTCACGAGCAGTGAAGACCACGGTATCTCCGAGGACATACCTATACAGACCTGCATTGTTGGTGATGAGGATGACATACTCTTCACCGACCTCTACACTTTCCAAAGGCACGACAACACTCTGATCACCACGATGATAACGACTCAAAGAGATAAACTCATAGAAGACCGCGTGATCGATAAGCAACAGCATATCATCCACACCATTACGATCCTGTACAGCAAAAAATCACTCTGATGCATTATAGGCTTGATAATATTGGATATGATCAGAGGGCAACAAGGATGCGAACGTATTGTCATAGAGTGTCTTTGCCATACCTCACCATATCACTAGTTCGAAGTGCGGTCGTAGTTCGAGGATATTCGATACACCCGTCTGTTCGACGACCTTCTGCAAGAAAGCGGAACACCATGACGGCTGCCCGCTGATAGAAGTGATATTTTTGTGTCTCGTAGATGCGATGATGCTATCGACTTTCGACTGTCGATCAGCGATATAGGATACTTTCGGTTTGGGTTGTTTCATCAGTTTCGCATATCGTGGGGAGCATTGCTGGAGGATAGCAGAGATGAATCCGACATTCGCTTCTCCCGTGATCGGATTGGTCATAAATCCTCACCCGATCACAAGACCATAGCCTGTATACAGTCAGCTCGATGTGTTGTTGGCAAGATAGCCTAGCAGGAGACGCGTCCCTCATCGGAAGTGATTGCGACGCAGACTATCGTAAGTCACAGGGATATATTTGCCTTTGCCTGTCGTGCCTGAAGATGTCGCAAATCGTGGTGTCTTGCCAGGATAGAGGACATGCTTCTCTCCTGCCAATGCTCTCTCTATCCGTGGATAGAGCGTGTCATATGTATTGATCGGGACTGATCTGGCGAAGTCCTCATACGATGTGATCATGGCAAAATTATATGCCTGACCATAGGCAGTAGTCGCTGTCTTGCGGAGGAGTTTCATCAAGAAAGTATTCTGAGTGACAGCACTCTGACGCTCTCTCCCGAGATAGAGCTGTGCCATCCCTGAGATCAGTCCAGCAGGTAGACTTCTCGATCCGAGACGGAGTTTGGGGAGACGGAGTGAAGGGAAGGAGAACATACTCACGAAATCATTAAAGTTCTAAACTACCAACTCTTACTCACACACATGTTGCACCCCTGCTTGCTGGATGAATATACTATGTTCTTGTCGTTTTGTGAAATTTTCTACATCATAGACCATGCTCACGACCACACTATCAGTAAATACCAATCCACCATCACATGCGAAATAAAAATAGATATCGGTGAAGAATATATTAGAATCCTTAGACAATCTACCATTCACTACAATATACTTCTTCGCCTCATAGACACGACCATCGGTAAAAGTCAGACCATCTTCTGCTATGCTAGTCTTGAGTCGATCAAGTTTTTGTGTCAGTGTAAATGGCTCTGCAGTGTCGACGATAAATCACTGCACAGAGATAGATTCGTCACTCCATATACTTGTACTCAGGAACACATGCTGACCATGCTCATAGTCACCATCGGTATCTTCTTTGAATCATTCTCACGGTAGGTCGATCTGGTATGGCACTTGCTCTGTATTGATAACGGTAATGTCGCCTACACGATGGTGGCCATTACCCCAGAGACCAGTCCATGGCTTAGGCTTAGTCTGTGTAATTACTTCGCCAGTTGTGATACCTATGCCTGGTCGGATAGTATGAGTATGTACTAGCGATGTTTGCGTCGTACAGCCAGCACAGAGTATGAGACATGCGATGCAGATAAGAGATGATTTATACATAGAAAACACCAAGTAACTAAATTACCAACTCACCATCCTGAACGCTTTCGGAACTAACTCACCGAACACCACCTACCCACACACATGCTGTACTCCAGCTTGCTGGATGAAGTCGATATCTTGCTGCCATTTGGCCGCATGAGCCTGATCATAGACTATACTCACGACCACGCTATCCGTCCGTCTATCATCCATCCCACATGCAAAGTAGAAATAGATATCGGTAAAAAGCATATCAGGGAGATTAGGTAATCTACCATTGACGACGATGAGTTTTTTCTCATCGTTGACAAAACCGTTAGTGAAAGCGAGACCATCGAGCTCTGTTTGTTCTTTGATTCGATCGAGCTTCTCGGTCAGAGTAAATGCTTTGTCGCTATCGACGATAAATCAC
>CAZBFX010000035.1:0-11028 GCA_964491325.1 uncultured Candidatus Peribacteria bacterium | reverse complement strand
ATATCATAGCAAAGATGTTTTCGTTTCAGACACATACGATGTTTGAAGCGAATGAAAAGGACAGAGAAGTCGTGAAAGTCTCCTTCTAGTATCGCAACATATAAGTATGGTAAATCATAATTTCTGCTGTCATATTTAGCCTTTGTCATATCGAGCTTGTCGAGATATCCTTTATTATTTATCATAAAAGATTTCTCCACTCCGCTTCGCTACGGTCGAAATGACACAGTTATATCTTTAGAGGTCAAGAAGTTAGAATACTAGTATGCGTCATTGCGAGGAGTGGAGTGAAATGACGTAGCAATCCATAGTGCAATAGATTGCTTCACTTTGTTCGCAATGACATATCTGAAGCAATTTATTCGATTATGTTACCATGCAATATCTCAAACAACGATGCCTCTATCTCTCCCTCGTCGGCATCTGCCTCTTCTCCTCTTCAACTCAAGCAGAATATTTCACGATCGATACTTTCCAAAGCACTATCGCCATCCAAGACAATGGTAGCCTTGCGATCAGCGAAAATATCGCCGTCGACTTTAGTGAGCCCAGACATGGTATCTTCCGTGAGATACCCGAACGACGTCATACAACGAGCTGATACTATCAGATATCCTATGATGTCATATCGGTCAACGATCAGTATATCAGCTACAGTCACGATCCGAGATGGATCAATGATAGTAACTATCCATGACCTGATAATCATAGCTTTGTGATCAAGATCGGAGATCCTGATCTCTTCGTCGATGATACACAACAATATAATATTCACTATACTGCAACACCAGCGATCATGAATTATAGTTGATACCAGGAGCTTTATCGAAATATACTCGGTTCATGGCCAGTGGATATCGACACTGCATCGTTTAGCATATCTCTCCCATCATCACTCGCAGGATATAGATTTGCCAGTGGAGACATTGTCCTCTATCATGGCTCATATGGGAGTCAGACTACTCTCCCCTTTGTCCTATCAGGCAATAGCATCTCAGGCAAAGCTAACAATATAGGAACTAATAGTAGCATCACTATCGCTATCAGATTCGCCTCAGGGACATTTGCCGATAGCATCACTCCAGATTATTATGAGAGTATACCCTTTGTCCGAACACAAGAAAAATTGGAGACTCTTGGATTTCTAGGAATTTTTGCTCTAGTACCGCTTATTATGGCTGGTGCATATATCCTCAAATATAGCAGAAGACGAAGAAACAGTCTGAGGAAAAAATGATCTGACCCGATGATCGTCCAATACTACCCTCCTGCGTGACTCACACCGATCGAGTGAGGCTATATCGATAACGATCAATTTGACCCAAGAGAAATCGTTGCGATGCTCTATGATCGAGCGATCAGATGATATGTACAGATCCACGAGACCGAGAAGCAGTGAATCGTCAGATCAACGAGCTATATCACCTTCGTACAAAAGAAAGATCCATCATCACTGCCAGCATTCGAACAGTCGCTTCGAGATATTGTCTTCCAAGGCAAAGAGGATTTTCGCTTTGATGGCAAAACAAAAACATTCTTCGATCGCATCGAAGAGACAGTAGCAAAATACAGTGAATCTCACTACTATCAACGCTGATCACTCCTCGCAGGTATAGAAAGCAATAGTGTATGAATAGCACTCTATCGTCATCTCAGATGATACAAACAATTTCTCAAAGATGTCGAACAAGATAAACTCAAAACGATGCTTGCCACTGATCCTCTCTATATCGAGAAATGTCTCCCTTGGGCGATCATCTTCGGTACCGAAACACAGCTCACGAAAGCTGCCGAATGACTCGCCATCGATCCACCGACACGATACTATGGGAGACATTATATGATGTATAGGATAGTCAGTACGAGTATCGCCAGTGGGCAATCATCCTACACGCATGCTGTCCAGACCAGCTCATCATGATTTTCAGGAGGAGGATGATTCTCTGGTGGTGGATGAGGCTGATGAGGTGGTGGAAGCTGGTAAATAAACAAAGCGAAAGACCTCCCTCTTGCGTCATCCCGAGGCACTCGAGGGATCTCATTTAACTTCACATATATCTCTCTATGATACCGCAGACAAAAAAAGACCATCCCAGACGATACGAGTTCTACGCAGGAGCGATCTTCCTGATCGGCATCTGCACGAGTATCTATGGCCTGAGACTCCTCTATCAGACATGGATTGAAGGACGAGCACTCCTCCTTGTCTTCGTATGAGGAGGCATAATTATCTGACTCCTCCATCGACGACGGAGCAGGGAATATTCTATCAAAATAAGTGAACATATTGCTCTTTTTATTGGGTATGGAATATTGACTGCCACATTTTTTCTCTGACTCAATAGCTACTACGCTGATCCGACGACCATATCCGAACAATCTTATCCTATCATCGACAAACGAACACAACGAAGTAATGGCTATAAGACAAAGAGCATATTGGAATATTTTGTCTCTATCTCGCATGAGGGCGGTATCATCACGCTGAAGTTCCCCGAGAGTGATACAACCGAGCTCGAGAGATCCGATGCAGTCTGGATCGTCAGCAGAGTTTGACTCTTCGGCTATCCCGTGATCGATCAGCAGACACTCGTGAATACGAAGGATAAGAAGTAAGTAAAAAAGCCACCGAAGTAGCTCTTCTTGGTGATTCTCTCCCTGAAGCCTATTCAAGAAATCAATATGCCCTCAATATACTTGTATACATATACATCTTGTAGTAGAGAGCAGCATCCTTATCTTTCATCGCTGCAATATCCTCTGGCCATTCCATTTTCTCTAGTTTCTTAGCTAAGAGAGTATACTTCTTGAGAAACTTTTGTACTTGTTTCTCGGATTTCGCATTCTTGTACTGATACTCACCATTTTCATCGATGATAAAATAGGATGAAAACTTTTTCATCTCTCTCACCAAAGGAGAACGATACTTGAGATAATAATTATCTGTCCATGTCTGTGACACAGGTAGGATAAGTCTTATCATCTCTTGTGTAAAGAATACTCTACTAGGTTCCTTCTCATCACCTTCATAATCATTCACATATGATCTCCCTATGATAAGCATATTGCCAGTATAATCCTCATCAGCATCATCTTCTTCTCCGCCTGTACCAACATAATCTTCCCATACCTCTCTCGTGAGATCAATCTGAAATGGTACACGCGTAGTCGCATTCTTGTCGACAAGTCATACAAAGACCGCACAGTCATCATCGAGAGACTGATCGTGACATGTCTGCGTCTCATCTCGATGAGCAATAAGCTCAGTCGGATAGCTATCTTGAAGTGCAAATGTTGTACTAACAAAACATAAAGAAAAGATAACAAAAGCAATAATGTGTCTCGAACGCATGAGAGAAGTGGCAATGAGATAAAATATTCTGTCTGACTCTAGCTATATTTCAAAGAGATTGCAAGAGTAAGATTAATTTCTCTCATAAAAAAGAGAAACTACTTCCAACTATCAAGATGTGATTCTTTAAATGCATAAAATTCATCCCATCTTTCCGGTTCGGGATTTTCTTTTCTATAAAGTTCACGATGCTTTGCGTCGAGGCTTTTATACCACGTATCGAATGCATCTCGACAATCCTCACCTGGACCCATCCTCCGATGGATTGATATATGAGGAATGTTAGGATAATGATATCGAGGTGGCTTCATCATTAATCTATACCAGATAAAGGCGTATTATAACTTCTTCCTCAGCTCCTCCCATATCCTCACCATCGCTCGAGTATCTTGCTTGCAGTAAGTCAGGAGCTGTGAGCTAATGAGATCCGCTTGCATCCCTTGGAGTGCACCTGAAACAAGCTTGATGAGCAGATCTTGAGCCTGAGCACCGTTGTGGACATCGAGGTCGTCATACGTGATACCAGTCAGCACCGGCAGGACTTTCTTGATACTACTACTCCCACCAAATCATCTATGGAAATAATGCATCTGACTGACTGTCTCCATCAGATCGACGGTCTGCGTATTCATCTGCTGGAGAATGGAAGCATACGCTGGATAGGCAGTAGCCATCTCATCATTGCGACTCTTCTCAAATCACTGATACCACACCACGAAACTACTCTGCAGATAACGAGCAGCGATAGCCGTCAGTGATGCAACGATGCGTTCGTTGGTCTGCTCTCCTGGCTGGAGGATATCCTCGTAGTGTTCGTTGGTCCCATCCTGATGGATGATATGGATCGAATACTGCACCACGACTTGCTGTCGAGGACTCGTGCCCTCAAGCAAGGGAATAGGCGTCGAGATCGTCTCATAGTCATAGAAGACGAGAGGAAATGATCGATCGGCTATCTTGGGTTGGAGTGTCTCTGCGACAGAGTCTTCGCCGCTCTGTCGAGCACGGACATAGCGAGACTGTTCACTCTCCTCACCTTTACTAGTATACAGTGAGAAAATATCATCCTCATCGAGTTGATCGATCATCGTCTTGCCTTGTGCGAGTAATGGAAGACATTTGTTACCTAGACGAGGGATGGTAAAGATACTCCCCTTCTCGGGTTCTTTAGCGAAATGAGAAAAATACTCTGACCCCATAAAGGGATAGCGTTCATTGAAGATCTGTTCGGATAGTGTCAGATCATGCATCATCGTCGCTATCGTCTCTTCGAGAGCGACTGCTCCGAGACAGTCTTCACTGACATCATCCATCGTCAAGATCGCTCATGGATCGATTGCTCATTGCTTGACGAAGTGTTTGTTGAGATGGATGATAGTCACACTCTCATCATAGCGTTCTCTCAGAGCCTGAGCGACTACATAACGCTGAAAACTCACATCAGCACGCAGATCGTCTTTGAGGTCAGTAAGGATCTTATTGCTATTTTCTTTGCGGATCGTATTCTTCGCTTTGACTTCATAGATACGATAGCGACCATCATCCTGACGGACGAGGAAGTCACATTTAACGAAGAGCTTGACGATCTGGTCACCGATCAGCGTCTCGACCAAGAAGCCTGGCTGATAGATCACTGCTGCACCACTAGCGATAGCATCCATCGTGAGACGATGATAGGATGCATGCCGATCTTTGAAGTCGACCTTGGAGCCATCGATACTGACTATCGTCATATCGGAAAATAAGTCTTTGACCGTATCCTCGACCGGCTGCCCTATCATCGCACTATCCATATCGCTATAACGGGATTGATTAATGATAATGGGTAAAAATTCTTTGGCTAAATCTTCAACCGATTGCCCTATCGCTGCACCATCCATGTCGCCATAGCGTGCTTGGTTGATCATCGTATAGGTGATCTTATCATTGAGCATCCATCGTGCACGTTTGGGATAACTGCATCGTTCGACGAAGAGAGATTTGGAGATGAGCATAGAAATTTTTTATGAAATAGATAAATTGTATTTTAAAAGAAGACTATGGAATTGAGAAAGATGATTTTCCAAATCTTTATTTTCCCAAAAATATATACGAGTATATGGTCTATTATTTTCAATAAATCGATCTATGTATTCTTTAGCTGAATTAGAAAGAAAATTAGAACAGACTATCACCAAGGCATCAGGTCTCTTACTAAGGGCATATGCAGTTGCATTTTGTATTTTCTCTGCTGGAATTCACTTTTTGTAATGCTTGCATTCTATATACCATAGAGATTCTATACTCCCTCAGCCAGGCTTATTCCATGCCCACATGCATTCTATATCTCTTCCTTGATCTGCGGGGCTAGCATTATATCACGTACCCTTTCTTCGATTAATATTAAAAAATCACATTTCGCGAAGTAAATCATATACGAATTCTTCAAATTTAGTGGAATCTAAATGGTCAAAGTTGATCATTAAGATATTATATTGTTGTGATAGTATTCTTGCAAGAGCAAGAAATTAATATATAACAATTTCCTTTTTCTCTTTGCATCTCTCCTACTAAACCTTATAACCTTACGAACTTTATAAACCTTATAACCCCTATGTTATCTTCTATCTCCCACAAAACCTGACTCTCCGTCTCCGTCATCAACACCATCATCACCCTCTTGGATGAATGAAATACGATTCCCTTCATCGCTCGTTATCGTAAAGAGATGACTGGCGGAGCGACCGATGAACAGCTCCGTGACTTCTATGACATCTATAGCTATACGAAGAATCTCGAAGCTCGTAAAGAAGCCGTCATCAATCTCATCGCAGAGAAATGACTTATGACTCCCGAACTCGAGAAGGAGATCCGTGATGCGACGACACTGGCTCGTGTCGAAGACCTCTATCGTCCGTATAAAGAGAAGAAAAACACCAAAGCAAGTCTCGCCAAAGCGAAGTGACTCGATCCGCTTGCAGTCGTATTGAAAGCATGTCTTCTGACTACAGAAGAGTTTCAGACTGAAGCAGCGACATTCATCAAGGATACCGGTGATGTGAAGACATCGGTCAGAGACATCGCTGAAGCCATCCAATGAGCCAAAGATATCATCGCCGAAGAAATCTCCGATGATGCGACACTGCGTGACGAGCTCCGTATCTACGCCGAGAAGTCTGTCTCCCTCTCGACCAAAGCGACCAAGACATTTGATCCTAATGGTACCTACAAGATCTATGGCTCCTATACGAAGAGACGATCCGAGATCCCTGGCTATGCCTATCTGGCACTCGTCAGAGCCGAAGATGAGAAGCAGATCAAGCTCGACATCCAGCGATGAGCTGAGACCCTCACTCGTGTCAGTGAGTCTCGCTTTGTCCCGAAAAACTACGGCACCATGATAGACTATCTCAGAGACGCTATCGCTGATGGACTAGACAGACTCCTCCTCCCCTCCCTCGAGAGAGAGCTCCATGCCGACAAGAAGCGTCGAGCAGATGAAGCTGCGATCAAAGTCTTCGGTGACAATATGAGACATCTCCTCCTCACGCCTCCCCTCCGTGATAAAGTCGTCCTCGGTTTCGATCCAGCCTATCGTACAGGCTGCAAGATCGCCATCATGGATGCGACGGGGAAGTTCCTCTACAACACCGTCATCTATCCGACACCACCCCAGAGCGATATCGCTGGAGCGACGAAGTCATTGCTCGATATGATAGCGAAGTATAAGGTCGATGTCATCGTCATCGGTAACGGTACAGGTTCTCGTGAATCAGAGAAATTCGTCGGAGAAGTGATCACAAAGCATAAACTCCTGACCAAATACATGGTCGTCTCCGAAGCATGAGCGTCTGTCTACAGTGCCAGTCCTCTCGCTCAAGAAGAATATCCCTCACTCGATGTCACCGTCCGCGGTGCTATCAGTATCGGTCATCGTGCACAGGATGCACTGGCTGAGCTGACCAAGATCGATCCGAAGTCTATCGGTGTCGGCCAATATCAGCATGATGTCGATCAGAAACTCCTCGCTCAGAAGCTCGATGAGAAAGTCCAAGATACGGTAAACAGCGTCGGCGTCGATGTGAATACGGCCAGTTATACACTCCTCCAATACATCGCCTGACTGACACCTGCCATAGCGAAAAATATCGTCGCCTATCGTGACGAACATGGTCCCTTCACGACTAAGGCACAACTCAAAAAAGTCAAAGGTCTCTGACCCAAAGCCTACGAACAGTGTGTGTGATTTCTCCGTATCCAGTGAGGCAAAGAACCGCTCGACCAGACAGGCATCCATCCTGACCAGTACGATAAGGTCTATGCCATGCTCGAATGAGAACGGTGAATCAAGAAGAAGGATCTGAAATTACCGATGGTGATTGGATAATCATGAGCAATAGATTACTTGCATTCTCTGGGTAAATATATATAATAGATGTATTTATATCTATGTGATGATTCTATCATGAAATCTTTAAAACATGCTTTATCTATTATAGCGATAGCTACTAGCCTATTATGAACTGCTAAGGTGACGCAAAATGCATTACATACAAATCTAAACAATAAACCATGAACAGAAAAACAGTGAAGCGATACCATAGCAGCATGATGAGTAACAGCAACTATTGATGATACATTACCCAATACACTAAAAATAGTAAGTAATGTTATATCAGATCCTTTTGATGGACTATCTGACGAAGAAGTTTTGCAAGATATAAAAAACTTCTTGGAAGAATATCTTTCATCCGAGAATTTTTGAAAAAAGATGCGTAAATTTGATAGCATGACAAAGATAATTGATTTGAAGCATCAAGAAATTAGTAATCTTTTCTATGAAATCAATAAACAATTTATCATACCGATGCATACTCACTGAGCAATTCCTGAATGAAAACTTATCGAAGATTTTGAGTCGTGATATATCTATTATCAAATAGCATGAAAAAATTATCTTATAGCTTGCAATGAAAACAATGCTGAATATGATATACTCTCACAAGAGCTTAAATTATTCAAAGAATTTATAATAAGTATACAAGAAGTAGATAGAAAAGGGGGAAATATATATTCATCTCGAAATGAACCAGAAATAGTAAACCCTAATTCAATATTTGGGATAACTTACAATATATACCTAACAAAAAAATGACCGATAACAAACTATACTCACGAACAATATATCAATAACCTAGTTTCAATTAGAACTATTTTTGATGAGCGACTAATACATTGAATACATAATGATACTGTATCAATAAACTGAGTAGATGATATAATAAGAGAAAAACAAAAAAATAATATACCCTTATCGGAATTGGTAACTACCCTATCAGAATCAGATATAACTGCAAGATATATAGAAAGAATAACTCAACTCAATACACATCAAGAAAGTAAATCGAAAGCAGATGGAATTATAGGGAAAATAGATCAATATGTCGACAATATGTTTATATGAGAAAGTCAAAGTAATAGACTACTATGTGATCATATTGATAAATATTTAGGTAGCCTATGAGAAAATTCTCAATGAAAAGAAGTAATCAAAAAAATCTTCGCTCTCAGATATTTCATATCTAAACTCTTACCAGACTATAAAGAAAGTAAAATAGATAAAGATATGATGGATAGATTTATGAAAGCATATGAAAGTTTAATTACATGTGAGACAAAAGATGAAATAGAACAATTAGTTCGCTACTTCAATGAAGTAATATGAATAGAAAGGATAAGGTACCTAGACTCTATAATCGCTCAAACCGACGATATGACTACGACATATAAAAATATAGCATAAATTCTCTCCCCACTACCCCAACATAATACCTTGAAAACCATAGCGAAAAACAGCATACTCGATATGGTTTTTTTATTTGCAATACACTACTATGATCAATAAAGAACTTCTCGCTGAAAAATACAACATCGGTATCGAGACACTGACCGATATCATCGCCGAACTCCAGAGACCCTGACTCGATCCTCGTGATGAGATAGAAGCTCCCGTCTTCAAATCAAATGCAAGTGATATCAAAGATATCGTCGTCGGACAGATAGTCGAGGGCGTCATCAGAAATGTCGTCGATTTCGGTGCCTTCGTCGATATCGGTCTGCACAATGATGGTTTTATCCACAAGTCACAGATAGGAAACTTCTTCGTGACCCATCCTGCCGACCATCTCCATGTCGGTCAGCAGATCAGAGCGAGAGTGATGGAGATCGACTACGACAAAGAGAAGATCAGTCTCTCGATGAAGATCGAGGGTGAATCTCCGAGACCCAGACCTACTACTCCCTCACAATCTCCCATAGAAAAAACTCCTCCGAGAGTGTCAGAAGAGTCGACCTTGAAGAGCAATATTAGTTGGGGGTAGAGGCTTTTATTACTGTTGTCAAAATAGGAAATTTAGATGGCTATTTAATACATTAGGATAGTAGATAATCACTCACTCTCAATAAGTAATCATCGTATTGAATTGTTCTGTAGGTTTATAATTAAAAACATATTCTCTCATCTTTCAATCAAGTTCAACGAAGAGCTTTGTCACACCATATGAAGGCATAGGCCATAATGAGTATGTTATATCATTTTCTTTGAGAGAAAAAACTGCACCTCACTCACAAGGAGACTCATCACTTGATTCTAAGACTCGATGATGAGCAGGAGATGATTGCAAGTAACGAAGTATATCTTTCCCTTCATTGAGAGATCACTGTCATTCTTGTAGCGTTTGAAGATTCTCCACTAGTGCATCTTGCCCCTGTTGAGCGACGTAATCACATCCTCACAATATAAGCGATCAAGAAACAAGCAGAGTATGGAACATATTTCTCATAGTCATAGAAAGACGCTATTGCAATAATAAAAAAGATATTATGATACATCAACTGCATAATCCCGAAATGAAATGAGGAATTATCGTTAGATGTACGGTATACTGAGTGAAATAATGCGAAGCATTATTTGAGCGGTGGAGTATAATTACGAATATTTGAAAGCAGAGCAACTATTAGATCCGTTATATTCTTTCCTCATTGTGGACTATACCCATCTCTACGAAGATAGATATCATTAAGTTTGTCCAACTGCTGTGAATCAAATGTAATAGGGAAGACATAATCACTACTACCCAAAGCAATGCTGATTGTAATAGTAGATTTCTCGGGAGAAAGAGTAATCGTATAGTGCTGATTGTGATGTCGACCCACACACACTATATCTCATGCTGATGTGTCGGGTTCAAGAATCCATTGTATATCAGACTCTAGTAACATCGCTAGCGTCGGGACAATCTCATGGTTGATATGCCTCACTACTGACACTTTCAGTGCCGGAGATTCTGCTTCCAATCTTACCAATCCCGTACTATCTGATAATCATCCGAAAGAATGTGGTTCGGGTCTACCCTCCTGTCTAGCAGAAAATATCCTATGTAGTTCAGGTGCTGATTGAGCGGCGACATTTTGTATACCACAAAGAGATAGCACAACACCCATCGCAACACTACCAATTCTTGCTGTATTATTAGCCATACTACAACGATATACGACAGTAAAATAATAAATACTATATATATTTACTGGCAAGATGCAATAGCTTTTTTCTCTAAGACAATAGCTTGCAAGAAAGAGAGTATTTCTCTATCATCCACCTATGGCTCATACACATTTCTCTTTCACCAATCCACTAC